>JBIKRP010000029.1:0-11406 GCA_044349145.1 Flavobacterium sp. | reverse complement strand
TTCCGATTTCCGGATTTTAGAAGGTCGACATAGTGGCAACGGATTTTCCTATGCCTTTGATGAAGGATTTCTCGATAAGTACTTCATTTTTGGATTGCATGAAAATTATACTTCCAAAAAAGTGCTATCGAAAATAAAAAAAGTACATGCTCGAGTTCGATACAATACCTACGATGAAATTGGGATTCGTAAATTCAAGAACTTTGAGACAGAACTAGAGTTGGCCCATAATTTTATTAATGATCAACCCTATGGAATTGAAATCGACTTAGATGCGATTCCAAATATCGCCAGCAGCGCCATGACTATTAGTGGTTTCTCGGTAGAACAGGTTCGACAATTCGTTCATTATTTTGGTAAGAATCAAAATGCAAGTTATTTGCACATTTGCGAAGGAGCGCCAGACCTCGGTGAAGAAAAAAACAACCATCTCATCGGAAAACTAATGGGTTATTTGATTACTGATTTTATGAAAGCGAACGATCCGACACAAGGAATAATTCGAGCGATGGATGTCAATTTTACGGAAGTAAAATCCACTTCGATTAAATAACCTATCTTTGTGCAGATTTTCAGAATCCTTATGTTCTGAAATTTTTATACTACCTATATATGTTATTTGAAGATTTATCACTCTCGAAGAGTATCCAAAAAGCCGTTTTTGAAGAAGGTTATACCGAAGCAACTCCCATACAAGAACAATCTATCCCTATCGTACTAGCAGGCCGAGATTTAATCGGTTGTGCACAAACGGGAACAGGAAAAACAGCAGCATTTGCCATTCCGATTATTCACCAATTGCATCGCATGGTGGGTTCGTCTAATAAAGCCAAAGTGATTCGTGCACTAGTAATTACACCTACACGAGAATTAGCAGTACAGATAGGCCAGAATTTCGACCGTTACGGAAAGTACACCAACCTGACGCAATTGACCATTTTTGGTGGTGTATCTCAAGTTCCACAAGTTGACGTGTTGCGGAAAGGTGTAGATGTTCTCGTTGCCACTCCAGGACGATTGCTCGATTTACACAAACAAGGATTTATCAATCTTGACCATCTGCATACTTTAGTTTTGGATGAAGCCGATCAAATGTTAGATATGGGCTTCGTAAACGATGTAAAGAAAATCGTAAAACTGACACCTAATAACCGACAAACACTTTTGTTCTCAGCCACAATGCCCATCGCTATTAGAGAATTGGCGGAGATGTTTTTGAAAGACCCAGCAACGGTTAGTGTTTCTCCAGTATCGTCTACCGCTGAAAATGTAGAACAACGTGTTTATTTTGTAGATAAGACTGAAAAAAGAAATTTACTCTACCATTTAATTCGAAATGAAAAACTATCTGATGTTTTGGTATTTTCTCGAACCAAACATGGCGCTGACAATGTTGTAAAAGCATTGCGAAAACACGGTGTTGCCGCAGAAGCCATTCATGGTGATAAATCGCAAAACGCAAGACAAAGGGTGCTTGATGCATTTAAAAATAAAGAAGTTGGCGTTTTGGTCGCAACTGATATTGCCGCGCGCGGTATCGATATCGACCAATTGCCATTTGTAATCAATTTTGATTTGCCAAATATTCCCGAAACATACGTGCACCGAATCGGAAGAACGGGACGTGCTGGGAATGGTGGAATCGCCATTTCTTTTTGCAGTAAAGATGAAGCGCCTTATTGGAAAGATATCATGAAGTTGATTAAAGTAGATGTGACAACCATTTCTGATCATCCTTATCCATGGCATGAAGGCAGCCCAACGGAAGAAGTTAAACCTCAACCCAACTCCAATCGAAGTGGCGGCGCTCACAAATCGAGAAAGTCCACCAATTCGAAACAAAATAAAAAACGCTGGTATTAACCAGCGTTTGATTTTTAGCTCCGGATCAGCTTTCTATACTTCAATCGTTTTGGCGTCAAATCGCCACCCAAACGTTTCTTCTTGTTTTCTTCATAATCCGAGAATCCACCTTCAAAATAGTAGACTTCAGAATTTCCTTCAAAAGCTAGAATGTGCGTACAGATTCTATCTAAGAACCATCTGTCGTGAGAAATCACTACAGCACATCCGGCAAAGTTCTCCAAACCTTCTTCTAAGGCTCTAAGTGTATTAATATCCAAATCATTCGTTGGCTCATCCAACAACAAAACGTTGCCTTCTTCTTTTAGTGTCATTGCTAAGTGCAAACGGTTTCTTTCACCACCAGACAATGTTCCCACCTTTTTGTTTTGGTCGCTACCACCGAAGTTGAAACGCGACAAATACGCTCTCGAGTTGACTTGTCGTCCACCCATCATAATGAGTTCCTGTCCATCGCAGAAGTTTTCCCAAATCGATTTGTTGGGATCGATATTAGAGTGCGCTTGATCTACATACGCAATCTTAACGGTTTCTCCGATTACAAATTCTCCCGCATCAGGTTTTTCTTCTCCCATAATCATTTTGAAAATAGTCGATTTACCCGCACCATTCGGGCCGATAATACCCACAATTCCCGCTTGAGGTAAAGTGAAATTCAAATTATCATAAAGCAACTTATCGCCAAATGCTTTTGCTACATTTTTTGCTTCGATAACATTGGTTCCCAAACGCGGGCCATTTGGAATATAGATTTCCAGATTTTCATCCAATTGCTTTTGATCTTCATTCAGCAATTTGTCGTAGTTCTGCAAACGCGCTTTTTGTTTCGTTTGTCGGCCTTTCGCTCCTTGTCGAACCCAATCCAATTCGCGTTCTAATGTCTTTCTGCGTTTCGATGCGACTTTTTCTTCCAATGCCATGCGACTTGATTTCTGATCCAACCAAGAAGAGTAATTTCCTTTCCATGGAATACCTTCTCCTCTATCCAATTCTAAAATCCAACCCGCAACGTTATCTAAGAAATAACGGTCGTGCGTTACGGCGATTACCGTTCCTGCATATTGTGCCAAATGTTGCTCTAACCAAAGTACACTTTCCGCATCGAGGTGATTCGTAGGCTCATCTAAAAGTAACACATCTGGTTGTTGCAATAGCAAACGACAAAGCGCTACACGACGACGTTCTCCACCAGATAAATGTTTTATCGGTGTATCTCCTTCTGGAGTTCGTAAAGCATCCATGGCGATTTCTAATTTGGTATCGATTTCCCAAGCCCCAAGCGCATCAATTTTGTCTTGCAAGTCTGCTTGGCGATCCATGAGTTGTTGCATTTTATCGGCGTCTTCATAGACTTCAGGCAAACCAAATTGGTCATTGATTTTATTAAATTCGTCTAAAACTGCCATGGTCTCTGCTACACCTTCACGCACGATTTCAATCACGGTTTTCGAATCATCGAGCTGCGGATCTTGCTCCAAATAACCCACGGTATAACCCGGTTGAAAAACCACATCGCCTTGATAGTTTTTATCAACGCCAGCGATGATTTTTAATAAAGATGATTTTCCAGAACCATTAAGACCTAGAATTCCAATTTTGGCTCCGTAGAAAAAACTTAAATAGATGTTTTTTAAAACTTGTTTGTCGCTGCTTGAGTAGGTTTTACTCAGTTTTTGCATTGAAAATATTACTTTCTTATCGTCTGACATAACTATCTTATTTTTTAATTAAATTACTAATTTTAAGTTATTTATAAAATTACAATTTTGAAAAACACATCGTTTTTGCATAAAATGTTCCCGCTTTTTGTTCCCACTTTTACCAATAATTGATTTGTTTGTATCGTAATCAAAATTTATAAAACTTAAATAATGCCCACAAAGATAGTTCTAAAAAAAAAGAATGCAAATGATCATTTTGGAATTCTTACTATTCAATCTTTTAAAGATGATGAAGTCTGGAAATCAAGCAATATGATGTTGCCTATTTTCGGCGCAATACAATTATTTTCGATTGGGTGGCCGAAGTGTTTGCTACTGAGATATCTTGACGTGGAAAATGAGTGTGTTATATTACATACTTGTTCTTAAATCAAAAAAATGAATCGGTTTTCGGCTCAAAGGTTGAAAAATCAAATCCTTCAAAATCTCTTTTGTAGTGAACTCTATTTTTGGTGAAACCCGCAATTTGGCTCGAAAATGATCTTTTACTTCTTGGAGAAATTCTTCAGACTGAAGTTTTACAGCCAACTTTATTACGATTTCATCTGTCCCTAATTCGTTGGTTGAAATTTCAATAATATGACTTTCTATATTAGAAAAACCGTTTAAAACATCGTTCAATGCTGGCGGATACAAGGTAGTTCCTTTGTATTTTATCATTTGTTGTTTTCTGCCAATAACTGGACCAACACGCAACGTCTTTCTGCCACAAGCGCAGGGTTTGGTATGCAATTGTACAATGTCGCCCGTTTTAAAACGCACCAAGGGCATGGCTTCAATTCCTAATGTTGTAAAAGTTAATTCTCCTAGTTCACCTTCTTTTACAGGGATATTTTGCTCATCTAAAACCTCAACAATAATCAACTCAGGATGGTGATGTCCTCCAACAGCGTGCTCACATTCAGTAAAAGCTGTGCTCATTTCTGTTGATGCATAAGTCGAAAACAACTTAATATCCCACTTTTCAGTAATTTTTGTGGCTAACGCATTATTCTCAAACTCTTGATTTCGGAGGGATTCTCCAATGCAAATCGCTCCTTTTATGCTCGAATTATTATAATCAATATTGTGAGATTCTGCATATTCAATCAATTTTAGCAAAAAAGAAGGCACTGTAATTACATAATTGGGTTTGTATTTTAAAATGGAATCCCATTGCAGTTCGGGTATCCCTGC
The DNA here is from genome assembly GCA_044349145.1 of Flavobacterium sp. GTDB lineage: Bacteria > Bacteroidota > Bacteroidia > Flavobacteriales > Flavobacteriaceae > Flavobacterium. The sequence continues at coordinate 6,646 of JBIKRP010000029.1, read as the reverse complement.
TCCTACACGAATAACACCGACATTCATCTTGCGTAAACCTAAAAAATACGCCAATCCTGCCATAAAACGACGGTCGATAGTGGTCATGAGCTGCACCAAATCTCCTTCTTTTATACCCGCACAATCGAAGGAAATTGCTTCATTATAAGCCAGTCTATCTAGATCATTGTTAGTTAAACCAAAAGTTACTGGTTCACCTAACGTTCCCGAAGTAGTAGCAAAATCAATTATTTTTGTTATTGGAACGCAAAGAAATTCGTCGTTAAATTGCTGTAAATCTTCTTTGGTAGTCACTGGAAGTTGTTGCAAATCTTCTATGGTCTTTATTGTAGTAATGTCAATCGAATGATTGGAAAACCGCTTTTTATAAAATGGAGAATTGTCATTTGCATACGCCAGCGCTTCCAAAAGTTTTTGCTCTTGAAAGCTTTTAATTTCTTCGATGGATGCCGTTTCTATTTTTGGAATCATTGCAATTTCCGGTTTGTTTTTTTTAGATACTTTTCGATTTTTTGTCTGGATGGTAAAGTTGTAATTTCTTTTATTAAAGCTTTTTCAAAATTAATTTTGGCTTCTCTATAGTTCTTTTGTTTATAAAAATATAAACCCAATTTATTATATACCATCCAAAAATCGGGATTCAAAGATTGGTATTTATTTACAAAACCACTATCTAAAATAGAATTGTCTTCTAAAACTGCATCCATTTTTCGATCTTCAATACGAAACATTTCATAGTTTTTATAAGCTTCACTTTCTAAAAAAGGATCTTTAGAAATGTTTAATTCTTCCTTTTGCAATGTTGCCTTATCAATATTAAAATTATGATTGTTAAAAATAGTATTCAAATCATAACACACAAATTCACCCAACTGATACGGATTAGAAGACACCCAAACCAATAGCTGTTCGGGTTTAAAGATCACACCGTGATGTGCCAACATTTGATTGAGTGCTTTTTCGTTTCCGTATCCGATTGGTAAATTATTCAATCCTTCTTTATTTCTTAAAATGTCTGCTGCAATTTTTGGGTTAATTTTTGAATTTTCATCCATTAATTGTATCATTTTATCCATGCGGTATTTTGAATGACTATTCAAAATTTGCGATAGATTTCGCTTGTTATCTTTTAACTCGGTACTTTGAAAATGATTCGAACAAAGCAATTGATTCTTAGTGTTTGGAACTTCATAAACACCAAAACTATCTGGTGAAACTTCTATTAAAATGGCTTTTTTATCGGCAGCACTACCAATCATTATCGACTCTGATACAAAGACTTTCCTTTTTTTTGCAATGACAATTGCTTCGTCGATTGTGGATGCATATTGCAAAATTTCTCTAGTTAAAATGGATATAGGAGTTTTAGCAATTAAAGGAATTTTCGACTTACCAGCATTTATTGTTACCGTTAATCCTTTGTTATTCATCCCAGAACAAACCCCTATCATTCCTGCCCACGTTACCATCATAAAAGGAAAGCCTTTATCGGGCTTTTCAAAAACAACGATTTTATCTTTGGCAAAATCATCTCCAGCATAAAAATCAAAATTTCTACCTAAAATCAAACTCCCATCTTCTGATTTATCACCCCATGCTGCAAAAGATGAGCAACCTACTAAAGCTAAATCTTGTAAGGCGTGACCAATATCATGCGCTCCGTGAAGATATAAACTTCTTAAATATCGAGGAGCTATATGGTCAAAATCATGTGATGCATATTCGGAAATTCCAGAGATTTCTGTTTTATATTCTTCAGGAATGTTAAGATATAACTTTCGATTATACCATTTTAAAAAACCACGCAATAAGCGTTGCTTAAAATGTGATGGTACCAAATCATTAATCTTACTAAAGAAAACATGCTCTTGTTTCTTTATAAGTGAATCTGTTAAACATCCTATTACTAAACCGCGTCTCAACGGATCTCCTTCAACATACAATTCCCAAAGGCTTTGTTTGTTTTTAAGCAAAAAATTGTTGTTACCCGAAGTATATAAAGTACTGGAATGTTTAGTTATGTTGGGACTAGAGGCATCAAATCCGTCTAAAATTGGCTTATGATGCAATGATTTAGAAGTGCCGCACGATGATAGGCATACCAAAAATACTAACATCCCTATAAAGCAAACTACTGTTCTCATCAAAATACAGCTAAAGTGATGACTGACTGATTTTATTGACTAAATATTCTTTTCCAACTATTTCCGAACACGTCACTACTGCACCAATAGTTACTCCTAAAACGCCATGCATATTGATACTTTGACCTGTTAAATAAAGATTGTCTAATTTGGTTTTTGGTGCAATAAACGATTTCATTGGATCATTAGAATCTTTGATATAACCATACATATTTCCTTTAGAACCACCAATATAATCGCGGTAAGATAATGGTGTAGAAGTATGAACTGACTTGATACAATCTTTAATCCCGGGGAACTTAATTGCTATTTCTTGCAAAAACTTTTCGGCTTTACGTGTCTTAAAATCATCATAGGTCTCGCCTCGATGATTCATGTTTGCCGTTGTATTAAAAGTATTTTCCCAAGGTTTTAATTCGTCATAGTGCATATAAGTAATGAATGTCATTCCTTCTGCCCACTCTTCATTTTTACCTGAAGCATTCATTGACGCCATATACGCTTTTGGCCATGAATTTTCGTCATATTCGTGGGCTTTCCATACCTCAAAACTATTTTTAAAATGATAGAAATTGTGATTGATATATTTAAAAGAATTAGGTTTAAATACAATATACAAACTAAAGGCAGAATAAACGCCTTCCAAACTTTCAATTCTGTTCAAAAATGATTTTCTAAATTTCTCTTCTCCGACCATTTTCAATGTAATTTTTGGTTCGATATTCGAAATGAAAATGTTTGCTTTAACTTGCGTTCCGTCCTTCATTTTTACAGAAGTAATCTCATTCTCTTTCGACTGAAAGGATGTTACTTCTTTGTATTTGTATATTTCTCCACCAAAACGTTTGAGTTGTTTTATGAGTAGTTTGGTTATTTGACTTCCTCCATTAATGCAACGCCATGAACTTTGTATGTATGAGTTTACAGATAGTGCATGCACATAAAATGGCGACTTGTCTTCGATGCCTGCATATAAAAAATTAGAGCCTGCAAGCACTTGTTTAAGCTTTTCATTATTGGTGATTTCATCTATGCATTTTTTTGCATTTAAACTCAATATCTCAATATCGTATTTACCCTCCCATTCTAAATTATATAAAGGAAACGAATTGCAGATATTTTGCACGCGTTCACAATAGTTTTCTATAGCTTGACGTTCTTCGGGAAAATACTGCACCAGTTTATTGATGAAGTTATCGTATCCTTGGGCATGTGGAAATTCTTCGTTGGTATCTTCAAAAGATATAATATCAAAGCCATCTTCGTCCATTTTTTTGAGTTTTAGGTCGTCCATGATCCCCAAATACTTAAAATATTTGTACAAATTTTGACCCTCGCTTAACCCACCAATATAATGTATTCCGGTATCAAAAATGGTTTTATCCCTAACAAAAGTTTGCAAATTACCTCCAAACTGGTTATTTTTTTCTAGAACACAAACACTGTATCCTTCTTTTGCAAGTATGATTGCCGACACTAATCCACCTAAACCGCTTCCAACAACGACAACGTCGTACTGTTCTTTCATCATGCTTTTTTCTTTAACACTACAATTCGGTTTTCTTCATTACTTATAGAAAAACCTGCTTTAAGTAAAATTTCTTTTAATTCGGTTTGATTCCATAAAATTACACAATCACTTACAATATTCATTTTATTTAAATCTATTTCTGCATTATTAGCTGAAATCAAAAGCAGATCGTATTTGTTTTGATATATCGTACTTAAGTCATCTACATAGGAAATACTTCTTTTTTTGAGGTAATGATTGGTTTTGGCAACGCTGCGCTTTTCATTATCCGCAATAAATGAAGTAATGTTTCGCTGTGATTCTTGAAGCGAAAGCAACACATCTAATTGACCGAAATCATTGGCGATATGTAAAATTTTTGCCTTAGAAGAAAGATACTTATTGAGTTGATAATATTCTATTGCATTTTCTTTAAAATCCTGATGAACTGCATCTATGACCATTTGTTCTTTATAGGTAAAACTGCAAAAAAGATGATGCTGAAAATACAATGGCCCTTCATTTTCTTTGCGTAATTGAGCGTACTTATTTCGGAAATAACTGTTAATTTTCTTTGTTTTCTCTGTGTAATTTTCTCCGAATGTTGGATCGTTTGGACTAATTCTTTCTAAAATTTCGACAGTTGTTTTTGACTTGTATAACATAAAATCTCCTTTGGGAGAAGTTTCTGAATAACCATGAATTACAACTGGAATTATATCCAATTTAAGTTCTTCCGCTAAAAAAAATGCCCCTTTATAAAATCGTTTGACCGAATTGTCTCTCGACCTTGTGCCTTCTGGAAATATCATTAATGAAAATCCTTGCGCCACTTTTTCTCTTAAATGTTCAACGCCATTATCAATACCGTTTGAAACGGGATAAAATCCAGCGAGACGAACGCCTCTTCCAAAAAAAGGTGAATTGTATACCCAATCACTGACTAAAAAAATAATATTTGGACTCAATGTCCCTACCGCCAAAATGTCTAAAAACGAAGTGTGATTTGCAATAATAATAGCAGGTTTAGCAAACTTTTCGTTTGATTTATTGATGATTCTACGTTTGGTAGCAGGATACGTTAAAAACACAGAATACATAAACTTCGACATAACATAGTGAAATGCTTTTAGTTTTGTCTTTCTAGAAAAAGGCATAATCTTAACAAAAAGAGCGCCTATCAATGAAAGCAAAAAACCTCCTAAACCATAATACATAAAAGAAAAAAGCGAATGAAAAAAGCGGCGGAATTCAAATGGAGGATTGCCTTTCTTTACATTGAAGCTAACAATAAAATAGAATACTAAAGGTTGAATAGTAAAGGTAATTAGCAAAGCAGAAAATATTCCAATTACAGTAATTAACGCTATAGAATGTAATGCAGGATGTTTTGCAAAAATCAACACCCCGGTTCCCAAAATTGTAGTGGCAACCGATAAAAAAATAGATGCTCTATAAGTTGGTAATTCTATTTTTCCATAAGTGTGTTCTCTTTGTAAAGCAGTAGTCATAAAAATACTATAATCGACTCCAACCCCAAAAATTAAGGTACACACAATAATATTGATAACATTAAATTGTATTCCCAAGACACCCATAATTCCGGTGGTAAAAACCCAACTAATCAAAATAGGAATAATGCTAATAATCACTAATTCTATACGTCTAAAAGAAACTAAGAGAATAATAAATAAGGCTATAAACGAATAATTAATAAGCATTTCGAAGTTGCCTTTTAAAGTCCCTAAAAAGGTTTCATTTGTTTCTTGCCGATCGATAACAACTAAGTTGGGTTGCTTTTTAATGGTCTTTACAAAAGCATTTCTGTTTTCTTTAGTTACTTTGACCAAAGTAGAGATAGTATGAAAACCATTCTTTTCCGATACAAATTCTTCTATAAAAAAGGAAGCTACTTTCTTATATTCTTCGATCGAAACGGTTGCTGACTTTTGTTCCAATCGGTTGTAAAACATTTTAAAAGAGTTGTCTTTAAAACCAAATTTCTGTCCGTTAGCAATGAGTAGATTTTTTAAATCTTCTTTTTTGGAAGAACTCCAAAATGCATTCCATTGTTCAGCTTTTTTAAGTTGTTCTTGTTTTGAAAACAATAAGCCTCCTACTGAACTAAAATTAACGATTTGTTTGCTTCTTTTTAAATCTTCTAAATCTTTAAAAATCAATTCGTTTTGTTCTAAAACGGTTTCATATGAATCACCATAAGTTGCGAGATAAATTGATTTAGTGTTACCATCTGTAATTTTCTCTAAGTCGGTTTGTACTTGTTTTAAATCGGCTGGAACATAATTTAACGACTGCAAATCATTATTGAATGTAACTTTTGAGTAGTTAACAAAACAAATGCAAAATACAATCAACAATGCAACAATCAAAAACTTGTTTTTATGATAAGAATATGCAGCGATTTTATCAATTATTGTATTGCTTTCTTTAATAATCAGTTCGCTTTTTTCAGTGTCATTTTGTTCAAATTTATAAACCAAAGGAAGTATGATCAATGAAAAGATACTGGTTGAAACCACACTTAACGAAGCAAAAATTGCCAAATCTTTAAGTGCTTCAGAGTTCACAAAAAACAAACATAAAAATGTAATTGAAGTAGTAATACCGCATAAAATCAAAGGTTTTGTTATGTCTTTATATAGTAACTTTATGTCTTTGTTGTTGCGCAAATGCGTAAGTACATAAATAGAATAATCAGTGGTTTCACCGAGTAAAACACAGCTAATTCCGAGAGAAATCGCCGAAACACTTCCCTTAGTAAAATACATAATTGCCAATGCAAAAGCAGCTCCAAATAACGACGGTATAAATATGAGCAAAGGCGAGGATAGATTTTTATAAAATAATACTAACAACAATATAAGTGAAATCCCCGCAAAAATAGACGTCCATTGCACATCGGCTTTAATTTGTGTTGCATTGGCAACAGCAATAGGCGTCGCTCCAAAAAAACTAAGCGATACTTTGTCTT
>JBIKRP010000313.1:0-3326 GCA_044349145.1 Flavobacterium sp. | reverse complement strand
AGAAATAAAAGATAGCCATCCTCGATTGACTTTGAAAACATAAAATAAATACCAATGGTGCTCACCAAACCAAAGAAAACAAAAACAAAGATATCTCCGTAACCACGATAACCGTAAGCGGTATTCCCAACGGTGTAACGAATAGCCGAAGCCACTGCCAATGCGCCAAGCGTTAAATAAAATAAGGAATAAACATAATTGGTGTCTTTGAAAGAAAAGTAAATCAATGCCATGGCAGAAATCATGGTTAATACGGCTGTCAGAATCATGGCGTTCTTCATCGCTGCTGGACTGATGGCTCCGCTTTGAATAGCGCGTTTTGGGCCTACCCGATCTTCGTTGTCAGTGCCTTTTATACCATCGCCGTAATCATTAGCAAAATTAGAAAGGATTTGCAAACCTAAAGTTGTCGACAAGGCAAACAGAACAATCTTCCAGTTGAATAGCGATTGTGACATCGCGTAAAAACTTCCGACAATAATTCCAGATACCGAAAGTGGTAAGGTTCTTAATCGTGCGGCTTGAATCCAGTGTTTCATAGTAATTAATAATTATAAGTGTCAGTTGGTAACGTCTATGTTTTAAATTAGAAAATATACATGCTCGAGTGCCATTTTTTTACTATTAATTGTTCATTGAATTACATCCAATTGCTATCGGATTTTTCTAATTCGTAGAGCCATAAATTGACATACTGCTTCATTTTTGAAAATTCTCCCAATTGAAAAGCTATATTCCCTCCTGCTGTGTGCAAAGTTAATGAACCAATATCAATGTTCTTGTGCCAAAACAATTGAGATGTCGTGATGGCTTGAATTCGATTGGATTCGATTATTTCGTTGCTAATATCCCAAGCGCCACTTTGTAGAATGATAAATTCATTATTTATGAAAAGGCGACTGTTTCTATATTTAAAATATTGCACCAATCCCACAAAAACGACATAAACTGGCACCAAAAAATCATAGTGATAATCAAAATTAGGGATGACACTTCTTACTCGATAATAGACTAATAATGGGAGAACAATAGTCAAAAATATAGCAAATCCCAGTTTTCTGAAATTGGGTTTTAGCATTACGCCTTTTTCAGGAATTTTGGAAAATATTAAACTTAAGACCGCATTTTTTTCCAATTCATTACAACCTGGAATATCAATTCTTGAACCTCGTTCCTCTTTATCACCTTGCGTAGCTTGCTTAATTGTAAGTTCCAAAACATCTAACTTCTTTTGAAAAAAGTTCCTCGAAACCGAAGTGATTTGCACTTTTTCAGGCTTTACTATTGTACTGTGCGTATTGATAAGACCATAAGAAATCAAGAGTGAACCTTTTTGCTTATTAATTGTATAATCAAAATATTTGATGAGCATCCGAGCCAGATTAATGACCACAATGATAACAATCAAAATCAAAAACAGAACAAAAATACTTTGAAACATTAGTTCAAAATTGACGTAATTCTCAATAGTATTCTGCTCGTATACTTCCTCTCCAAATACTTTCTCTAAGTAATCCAAAAGTGTAAAAAAGAAAATCATAAGAAGAGAAAAACTCTTAACATAATTAGAGGTCATTCCCATTTTTAATAGACTCAACAAACTGATTTTTAAAAATGGTTGTGCATTTGAAGAAGTTTCTTCACTTGCAGTTGACGTCGCTTCGTTTGTTGGAATAGTTGCTTCGTTGCGAAGCAATGCCGATTTCAGCTCTAAAGCCAATTCGTGAGAAATCGCTTTGATTTTACCTTCTTTGTCATTGCTTCCAGCCGTATCTACCTCTAAAGAATAGACATTGATGGCTCTCTGAAGTAAATTCTGCGTAATGTTAACTTGCTGAATCTTATATAATTGAACTGTTGTATTCGTCTTATTGAAAATGCCTTCTTGAATAACAAATTCATTTTTGTTGTGGTCTAAATAGAAAGTAAAATTGAGATACTTTAAATAAGCAATTACTCCAATGAAAATCACCAAAGCAATGAGGCTCAATATCAAATACAACTTATTAATTTCATTAAACTGAATTACGTAAATAAAAAGCAAAGGACCAAACGCTCTGCCGTAATGGTAAAAGGTATCGACAAACAAAACCAAAATTCCAACTAGAGATTGTCTTTGCGGTTTATCAAAAAGGCTTTCCATTACAGTGCTTTTTGTATTTTGCCCATGAGTAATTGCTTGATGCTCTCTGCTTCATTTTTTAAAATTCCAGGAATCTCAATATCACTTGAACTTCCTCCAGCGGTAAAGATTTCAATTTTTGCCAATCCAAAATAGCGTGATAAAAGTCCTTCATGCAATGAAACGTGTTGAATTCTATTGTAAGGAATAATGATTGTCTTTGTTGCAATGACACCGTAAGTGAATAACACATCATGTTGCCGGAATGCAAAGCCTTTTTTTAAAAATCCCAATCGAAGTAAACCAAGAAATATCAAAAAAAGAGCGGGAATCAAACCATAAATGATCAGAGCATTTTCAGCCAGTTTTTCGTCATTGAAAACGCCAATAACGGCCGCTGCGGAAATAATCACAAAAACAAACAACAATTCAATCCAAATGATTTTCCAATAGGAAACATCTAACTTAGAAAAGGTGACTTCTTCAAATCGAGGAAGTTGCTTGGTATCTAGAATATCATTGGTAAAGTTCTCCATAGCATTTGATTAAGGTAACCATTTATTTTTTCCAAAATCTGGTTTTCTTTTTTCCAGAAAAGCATTTCTTCCTTCTTTGGCTTCTTCGGTCATGTAGGCTAATCGAGTCGCCTCACCAGCAAATACTTGTTGACCGACCATGCCGTCATCGGTCAAATTCATCGCAAATTTAAGCATCTTAATAGAAGTCGGAGATTTTTCTAATATTTCCTGCGCCCATTGATAGGCCGTATCTTCTAACTCTGCATGAGGAAGAACAGCGTTTACCATTCCCATTTCAAATGCTTCTTGTGCGGAATAGTTTCTTCCTAAAAAAAAGATTTCCCGAGCCTTCTTCTGTCCCACCATTTTGGCAAGGTAGGCAGAACCATAACCGCCGTCAAAGCTAGTGACATCGGCATCTGTTTGCTTGAAAATCGCGTGTTCTTTGCTTGCTAAGGTCATATCGCAAACCACATGTAAACTGTGTCCACCACCAACTGCCCAACCAGGAACAACTGCAATAACAACCTTAGGCATAAATCTAATAAGCCTTTGTACTTCTAAAATATTGAGTCGATGTTGACCGTCTTCGCCTACATAACCTTGATGTCCTCTAGCATTTTGATCACCACCACTACAAAAAGAATATACGCCATCTTTTGTAGATGGACCTTCAGCGGAAAGCA
>JBIKRP010000312.1:0-3327 GCA_044349145.1 Flavobacterium sp. | reverse complement strand
CAAATCCAGTTGTCCCTAGCGTATAGAACAGCATTCCATTTTTGATTTTTGAGAAGATTTGCCCACTACCGTGTTCCCAAAAGCCGGGACCAATGGTCACTCCAGGATTGACAATCAACACATTTATACCTTCTTGTTTACCGCGCCATACTTCCATTTCAGCGCCATATTTCGAGATGGCGTAATCGCTATGTGGAAGCTCCGGATTCCATTCGGTTTTCTCAGTGATAATCGTTTCGTGTTCTTTTAGGTCTCCAAAAGCGGCAATTGAACTCACATGACATAGCTTTTTGATTTGATTCTCGATACAAAAATTCACGATATTGGCAGTTCCTTCAATGTTTGTTTTTCGTAGTGCTTCTTCGTCTTTAGGATCAAAAGAAATCAATGCAGCACAATGATAGACTTGTTCGATGTTTTCAAAAGCAGCCTCTAAAGTCGTGACGTCGGTGATATCAGCTTGAATCCATTGAATCTTTTCGAATAGGAATTCCTTGTCGTAGCGTTGAAAAAGAGTTTTTGTTTTTTCTTTTGCAATCTCAGTTCTAAACATAGCTCGAACCGTTGGATGATTTTCCAATAGTGCCAAAATCAAATGCGATCCAACTAATCCAGTAGCTCCAGTGACTAATATCATGGTGCAAAAATAGTGTTTAATCAGTTAATCGTGGATTTACCTATTCGAAAAAACACCAAAACGATGGCACGACGAAACAAATCCACGATTAAACGATTAAACGATTAAGCGATTCCACATTAAATTTTATCTTTGCCGCAAATTAATTTGAAATGAAGAATTTAATAGCAGAATTGCAATGGCGCGGATTGGTTCATGATATCATGCCCGGTACGGAAGAGCAGTTAACTAAAGAAATGACGACCACTTATATCGGATTTGATCCTACATCGGATTCGTTGCATATCGGCAGTTTGGTGCCTATTATTTTGTTGGTTCATTTAGAAAAATTTGGACACAAACCGATTGCCTTGGTTGGTGGTGCAACAGGAATGATTGGCGACCCATCGGGGAAATCTGACGAAAGAAATCTCCTTGATGAAGCGACTTTGAATCACAATGTGGAAGGAATCAAAAAGGTTTTATCGCGGTTTATCAATTTTAATTCGACGGAAAAAAATGCGGCCATCCTGGTAAACAATTACGATTGGATGAAGAATTATTCCTTCATCGACTTTGCACGTGAAGTTGGGAAAAGAATTACAGTCAACTACATGATGGCAAAAGATTCGGTGAAGAAAAGATTGTCGGGTGAAGGTGAAGGGATGTCGTTTACAGAGTTCACGTATCAATTGATTCAAGGTTACGATTTCTATCACTTGCACAAACACTACAATTGTTTATTGCAAATGGGAGGTAGCGATCAGTGGGGAAATATTACTACCGGAACCGAATTGGTGCGTCGCATGAATCCCGAAGGCGCGAAAGCATTTGCGATGACTTGCCCTTTGATTACTAAAGCTGATGGGTCAAAATTTGGTAAATCTGAAGGCGGAAATATTTGGTTGGACGCAGATAAGACTTCTGTCTATAAATTCTATCAGTTTTGGTTAAATACCACGGATGTAGACGCAGAAAAATATATTAAGATTTTTACTTTTTTGGATGAAGTGACCATCAACGGATTAATCGCAGAGCATCATGAAGCACCACATTTAAGAGTATTGCAACGCAAATTAGCTGAAGAAGTGACGGTTTTTGTGCATTCCAAGGAGGAATTGGAAAAAGCGATTCAGGCATCGGGGATTTTATTTGGAAATGCCAGCGCGGAAGATTTAAAACAATTAGATTCTGCTACTTTCTTAGAGATTTTTGACGGTGTACCGCAAGCTGAAATCTCCAAAACTGATGTAGAAAACGGAATTGATATTGTCACGTTATTAAATGAAAAAACAGGATTCTTGAAATCGAATGGAGAAGCCCGACGTGCGTTGGCTGAGAACTCAATAGCCGTTAATAAAGAAAAAGTTTCTGAAGAATTCCTGTTGAACTCAAAAGATTTAATCAACAACCAATTCGTATTATTACAAAGAGGGAAAAAGAATTATTTTGTGGTGCGTATGATTTAATTATCAATTATCAATTATCAATTGATTCACATTACCATCAAATTACAACCCCTAATATCACTAGTATCAAAACGTCCCAATACTTCGAAAGTCGCATTGGGATTTTTTTTGCCCAAATCTTGCGTGGCGATAAACGAACAGGAATTGATGTTGGCTAAGTCGATGACGTTGATGCCACCCGTTTTTCCATCTGCCATATAATGTAAGGCATCTTCAGTATCTCGAATCAGGATTTGCATCCACGGCGGACATTCAAAAACACCATCCCCGAAAGAGTACGCTTGTGACAAAAGTTCGGTCATGCCATATTCAGAATGAATGGAATCAACACCAAATCCATCGCACAACATCTCGTGCAATTCTTCGCGGATTAACTCTTTGCGTTTGCCTTTCATGCCGCCCGTTTCCATGATGATGGTGTTTTGTAAGGTAAATTTTTGTTTTTCGATAAGGTCTAGTAGCGCGTACGTAACACCAATCAAAATGACATTTTGCCCAGAGCGATCAAGGTTGATGAGTTTTGCGCTGAGGTCATCGAGGTTGTGAAGATAAAAACCGCTTTCTGGATGATTGGATTTTTCGATAAGATCTTCCACCATATAAATTAGTGAGGAACCTTCTCGCTCTAAGTACGATGGAAGTAACGCCAACAACACATAATCTTCGATGTTACCATAAAACTGTGAGAAGGCTTGAAGATAACTTGATTCGTATAAAGATAAGTCAGACACGAAATGTTTGCTGGTTGTCATTCCAGTGGTGCCGCTGCTCATGAAGGTTGTTTGAATTGGGTTTTCACCTGAAACAACTTCATGGCTTTTAAAAAATTGTATGGGAAGAAACGGAATTTGCAGCAGTGATTTAACCTCTTGTTTTTCCACTTTTAAATGCTGACAAAACTGGCGATAAACCTCATTATTGTCGTATTGAAAGCGAAATACCTTCAAAGCGATTTTCTCGAATTGCTTGCTACCGGAAATAGAGAATATGTCAGAAGGTGTGATCAAGAATTCTTTTTGACAAAAGTAAGGAAATAAAAAAACTCCAACGTTGCGGTTGGAGTTTTAAGTATTTGGTGTAAGTAAATTACTTAATCACTAATTTTCTAGTAGCAGTTTTACCAGCTTCTGTAATTCTTACGAAGTAAACACCTCTGTTTAATGAAGCAACATTGATAGGTTGATCAGTAACAGTTGTGTTAATCACTTGTTTTCCTAAAACGTCAAACAAGATTACAGATTT
>JBIKRP010000311.1:0-3336 GCA_044349145.1 Flavobacterium sp. | reverse complement strand
CAATTCCAACTTCACAAGGAACCATCATGAGCTATTGCCATTTAGTGGCTGGTGTTGGTATTAATCTTGCCAATGGCTTCGGTCAGCAACCATCCGCAAGGATTATAAGTATTGTCAATGCTGGAACATGTTTAAGTACAGATTGTATTAATACTTGTATCAATACCGTGGCAAACATTAGCAATACCTCAACAACTGCTACTTCAGCAACAATTTCTTGGACGGATCTCGGTGGTGCTACTTCGTGGCTCGTAGCCGTAACTCCGTTTGCAAGTTCGAACGATAATTGGATACCGGTAAATACAAATTCCTACACAGTAACAGGCTTGTTGCCAAACACCTATTATGTGGCGCGAGTTCGTCCGAACTGTAGCTTTGGTTTAATTGCGCCAAATGAGCAAACGCTAATTGTAACGGCCACCAACTATTGCAGTGGACTCGAAATTTCTGATACTGGCGGTCCATCAGACGATTATACCGACTACGAGACTTATGTAAGAACGATTATTCCTAATCTTCCAAACAAAAAAATCGCACTGACTTTCACGGCTTTTGATTTAGAATTGGATTACGATTATTTATTTGTGTATGATGGAAATTCAACAAGTGCTACCGATTTAAGCGGCGGTGGATTTACTGGAAGTAATATTCCAGGGCCATTTGTTTCTTCTGCTTTGGACGGTTCATTAACAATTAAATTTTACTCTGACGGTGGAGTCGTAGCGCCAGGTTATGTGGCCAATATTGTTTGCGAAAATAATTTGGGGAATGCTGCATTCGAACCCAATATCGATTTTACTTATTCTCCAAATCCAACAAACGGAATGGTGAATATTACATCCAAAACCAACATAGCAGAGGTCAATGTTTATAATGTGGAAGGACGTCTGTTATTTCAAAAGAAAACAAATGCTTTAGATGCCAAGGTCGATTTGAGCTCTTTTGCCAACGGGACTTATTTCTTCAAACTAAAATTTAACGACAAAGAAGTTAATTTCAAAATATTGAAGATGAACTAGTCGCTATCAATTGATAAGAAGCCACTCCTAAACCGAGTGGTTTTTTTATATTCGTAATTTAAAATTGTATTCATGAAAAAGTTGCTTTTATTACACGGAGCCCTTGGTTCTGGAGATAATTTTATTGAATTTACTCAAGCACTTTCGGGTGATTATGATGTTTATTCCCTAAATTTCAATGGACACGGAAATCAGCAATTAATAGAAAACGAATTTTCAATTAGCCACTTCGCGAATGAAGTACTTCGGTTTTTAGATCAGAATAATATAGATTCGATAGCGATTTTCGGTTACAGCATGGGCGGTTATGTCGCTTTATACTTAGCCAAAAACTTTCCAAATCGCATTGATAGCGTATTTACTTTAGCAACCAAATTTGAGTGGACAATCGAAAGTGCGACGAAAGAAACAAAACTTTTGAATCCATCATTAATTAAAGAGAAAGTTCCGAAATATGCGACGACACTTCAAAATTTACACGGTGATTCATGGGAAAAATTGATGAACGCTACAGCAACGTTGATGCTGGGTTTGGGAGTTAATCCTGCCCTAAAAGACGACGACTTCAAAAATATTTCAATTCCCGTTTTGTTATCCGTTGGGGATAAAGATGCCATGGTTTGTCTTGAAGAAACAATAGCAGTATATCGTCTAATACCTGCTGCACAATTATTAGTCTTGCCGAATACGACTCATCCGATCGACCGTATTGACATCGTTGCCCTTTCCTTCCAAATAAAAAGGTTTTTCACCTAGTTATTTTCCCATCAATTCAATTAATTCTAACGCACGTCGAATAGATTTTACGTTTTCAAAAGTCACCAAAAGGCGCAAACCGTTGGGCGTTTGTTTTTCTTTCATGCGACACAATTGCGATTGCTGCTGCACAAACTGTAATACTTTCTGAAATTGCGGTGAAGTATAATAATCACTTTGCTGATCAGAGACAAAATATCCAATCATTTTGCCTTGCTTCATGACGAGTTTTTCGATTCCCATTTGTGAGGCAATCCATTTGATTTTAATGCTGCTCAACAATGAAATCGCGGGTTTCGGCAACGGACCAAATCGGTCAATCAGTTTGATTTCGTAGGCTTTGAGTTCCTCGTCGCTTTTCACCAAACTTAATTCGTTATATAAATTCAGTCTTTCGGATATGTTGTTGATGTACTCGTCTGGGAACAACAATTCAAAGTCAGTGTCGATTTGCAAATCTTTGACATATTCTTTTTCAGGTTGATCTTCCGATTCATACAAGTCTTTGAATTCATTTTCTTTCAATTCTTCAATCGCTTCATTCATGATTTTTTGATAGGTTTCAAAGCCGATTTCATTAATAAAACCACTTTGCTCGCCACCCAATAAATCACCCGCGCCGCGAATTTCGAGATCTTTCATCGCAATGTTGAAACCGCTTCCGAGTTCGCTGTATTGTTCTAAAGCTTGGATTCTTTTCCTCGCATCTTCGGTCATCATCGAATACGGTGGACAAATAAAATAGCAAAACGCCTTCTTATTGCTTCGCCCAACACGACCGCGCATTTGATGCAAATCCGACAATCCGAAATTATTGGCATTATTGATAAAAATGGTATTGGCATTCGGCACATCCAAACCACTTTCGATTATCGTTGTCGAAACCAAAACATCAAATTCACCATTCATAAAAGCCAACATCAATTCCTCGAGTTTGCTGCCTTCCATTTGACCATGTCCCACACCAACGCGGGCATCGGGAACTAATCGTTGAATCATTCCAGCGAATTCCTTGATATTCTCTATTCGATTATTGATAAAGAACACTTGACCATTCCGCTGAATTTCATACGAAATAGCATCGCGAATCAATTCTTCGCTAAACGTCACCACTTGACTGTCTATAGGATAACGATTGGGCGGAGGCGTGGTGATGACAGACAAATCTCGAGCGGCCATCAACGAGAATTGCAACGTTCTCGGAATTGGTGTTGCGGTCAATGTCAGTGTATCAACATTGGCGGCGATAGTTTTCAGTTTGTCTTTTACATTGACTCCAAATTTCTGTTCTTCATCTACGATTAATAAACCTAAATCTTTGAAGACCACATTTTTATTGACCAATTGATGCGTTCCTATAACAATATCTAGTTTCCCATCGGCCAAATCTTTGAGCGTTTCTGACTTTTGTTTCGCCGTTCTAAAACGGTTAAGGTAGCCAACAGAAACCGGCATTTCTTTTAAGCGTTCGGTAAAAGTTCGATAATGCTGATAGGCGAGAATCGTAGTGGGAACAAGAACTGCGACTTGTTTGCCATTATCTACCGCTTTAAAGGCTGCA
>JBIKRP010000432.1:0-3339 GCA_044349145.1 Flavobacterium sp. | reverse complement strand
ATCACACCAGTTATAATATCAAAAGCAAGTCCATCAGGTAAAGTTGGAGAAATGCTGTAGCTTAAAACAGCACCAAGTACTGAAGGAGATAATTCAGAAATTGCAGTTCCAACAATAAACACATTTGGAGAAGGATAACTAAGTCCACTTGGAGCTACATCATTGACGGTGATTTGAATCTCAATAGAAACGCTACCGCCCGAGTTGAATGCCGTCACGGTATAAAAAGCTGCTGCACTAATAGCTGTTGGCGTACCGGAAATCACACCAGTTATAATATCAAAAGCAAGCCCATCAGGTAAAGTTGGAGAAATGCTGTAGCTTAAAACAGCACCAAGTACTGAAGGAGATAATTCAGAAATTGCAGTTCCAACAATAAACACATTTGGAGAAGAATAACTAAGACCACTTGGAGCTACATCATTGACAGTGATTTGGATCTCAAAAGAAACGTTACCGCCCGAGTTGAAAGCCGTTACGGTGTAGGAAGAAGCAGCGCTAATTGTCGTTGGCGTTCCCGAAATCACACCAGTCGCGGTATCAAAAGCAAGCCCATCAGGCAAACTTGGAGAAATGCTGTAGCTTAAAACAGCACCAAGAACCGTTGGAGTTAAATCAGAAATTACAGTTCCAACAGTAAACACATTTGGAGAAGGATAACTAAGTCCACTTGGAGCTACATCATTGACGGTGATTTGAATCTCGAAAGAAACGCTACCGCCCGAGTTGAAAGCTGTTACGGTGTAGGAAGCAGCGGCACTAATTGTCGTTGGCGTTCCGGAGATGATTCCCGTTGCTGTATCAAAAGCAAGTCCATCAGGCAAACTCGGAGAAATGCTGTAGCTTAAAACAGCACCAAGTACTGAAGGAGATAATTCAGAAATTGCAGTTCCAACAATAAACTCATTTGGAGAAGGATAACTAAGTCCACTTGGGGCTACGTCATTGACGGTGATTTGAATCTCAATAGAAACGCTACCGCCAGAGTTGAATGCCGTCACGGTATAAAAAGCTGCTGCACTAATAGCTGTTGGCGTACCGGAAATCACACCAGTTATAATATCAAAAGTAAGTCCATTAGGCAAACTCGGAGAAATGCTGTAGCTTAAAACAGCGCCAACAACCGAAGGGATTAAATCAGAAATTGAAGTTCCAACAGCAAACACATTTGGAGAAGGATAGCTAAGACTACTTGGAGCGATATCATCGACAGTGATTTGAATATCGAAAGAAACGTTACCTCCCGAATTAAAAGCTGTCACTGTGTATAAAGTGGCTGCGCTAATTACCGTTGGCGTTCCCGAAATCACACCGGTCGCGGTATCAAAAGCAAGCCCATCAGGCAAACTTGGAGAAATGCTGTAGCTTAAAGCAGCGTCAAGAACCGTAGGAGTTAAATCAGAAATTGCAGTTCCAACAGTAAATACATTAGGTGTAGGATAACTCAAAGTATTCGGCGCAATATCATTTATTGTAATGTCTACGGAAAAAGAAGTGGAACCACCAGAGTTAAAAGCTGTCACGGTGTAAGTAGCTATTGCACTAATTGCCGCAGGTGTTCCTGAGATTACGCCTGTCGTAGTATCAAAAAACAGCCCACTTGGCAAAGCAGGCGCGATGCTATAACTAGTTACCATTCCACCAGAAATCGTTGGATTTAAACTTGAGATTGTAGTTCCTCGAGTAAACACGTTGGGCGAGTTGTAGGTCATTGAACTAGGAGCCATGTCATTCACCGTGATTGACAAATCAAAAGAAACAGAGCCTCCCGAATTCTCAGCTGTAACAGTATACAAAGTTGTACTTATAATTACCGATGGCGTTCCAGAAATAATTCCAGTCGAATTATTAAAAGTTAATCCATTTGGCAAAGCAGGTTCAATGTTATAGTTCAAAACGTCACCTAAAATCGTCGGAGTTAGATCAGAAATAGCATTACCGATAGTGAATACATTAGGTGTAGGATAACTCAAAGTATTCGGAGCAATATCATTTATTGTAATGTCTACGGAAAAAGAAGTGGAACCACCAGAGTTAAAAGCTGTCACAGTATAAGTAGCTGTTGCGCTAATTACTGAAGGCGTTCCAGAAATCACACCCGTTACAGTATTAAAAGACAACCCATTTGGTAAAGCAGGTGAAATGCTATAACTAGTCACTGCTCCGCCGGAAATAGTTGGATTTAAATTAGAAATTGCATTACCAATGGTGTAAACATTAGGCGAGTTGTAACTCAAAGTATTCGGAGCAATATCATTCACTGTGATTACCACTCCAAATGTTGTTGAACCACCAGTGTTAAAAGCCGTTACCGTATAAGTTGCAGAAGAAGAAATAGCAGTTGGCGTTCCGGAAATCACACCCGTTACAGTATTAAAAGACAATCCACCAGGTAAAGCAGGTGAAATGCTATAACTAGTCACTGCTCCGCCGGAAATAGTTGGATTTAAATTAGAAATTGCATTACCAATGGTGTAAACATTAGGCGAGTTGTAACTCAAAGCACTAGGCGCTGCGTCATTTACTGTGATGACCACTCCAAATGTTGTTGAACCACCTGAGTTAAAAGCCGTTACCGTATAAGTTGCAGAAGAAGAAATATCAGTTGGCGTTCCGGAAATCACACCCGTTACAGTATTAAAAGACAACTCATTTGGTAAAGCAGGTGAAATGCTATAACTAGTCACTGCTCCGCCAGAGACGGTTGGATTTAAACTTGAGATAGTAGTTCCACGTGTAAAAACATTAGGCGAGTTGTAACTCAAAGCACTAGGCGCGACATCATTCACCGTAATCACCACTCCAAATGTTGTTGAACCGCCAGTGTTAGTAGCCGTTACCGTATAAGTAGATGTTGCACTAATTACTGTTGGCGTACCCGAGATTCTTCCCGTTGAAGTACTAAAAGACAATCCACTAGGCAAAGCAGGCGAAATGCTATAACTGGTTACTGCTCCGCCAGAGATGGTTGGATTTAAACTTGAAATAGTCGTTCCACGCGTAAACACATTAGGCGAGTTATAACTCAAAGCACTCGGCACCACGTCATTCACTGTGATCACCACTCCAAATGTTGTTGAACCACCGGTATTTGATGCCGTTACGGTATAGGTTGCAGTAGCTCTAATTACTGTAGGATTACCTGATATGATTCCAGTGCTAGCGCTGAAAAACAGTCCAGTGGGCAAGCTTGGTGAAATACTATAACTTACCACTGTTCCTCCAAAAGAAGTCGGACTTAAACTCGCAATCGCGGTTCCTCGTGTAAACATATTTGGCGAGTTGTAACTCAAAGCACTCGGCGGGATATCTCTAACGGTAATAACAACGCCGAAGGAA
>JBIKRP010000310.1:0-3354 GCA_044349145.1 Flavobacterium sp. | reverse complement strand
TCTAATTGAACTTAAATTTAAATCAAAAAAGATATTATCAATTACTTTTGCTTAATCACACCCAACGGGTTAGGTTTAGAAATTTGTGAAGTAGACTATTTTTTTTCTAATCTTTCCAAACGTTCTAAAATTGCCGCATTCGCTTTTAGCAATTCTGCGTTGCTTTTTTGGAGTGCTTCAATTAGTTCTTGTTGTTCTTGAATCGCTTTTACAGAGATTGAAATAAAGTCATTATAGCGAAGGGAATAATCTCCATTAGGATCAACATGCACTACACCATTATTTTTATCGCCAACATTAATTAATGCTTCTTCCACTTCTTGAGCAATAAAACCATATTCTGTTCTCTTCTTTTCGTCATTATTTTTAAAGTAAGAAACCGGACGTAATGTTTTAATAAAATCTAATCCTAATGCTGAATCTTTAATGTCCGATTTAGCTCTTCTATCCGAAATTAGAGACCATCCAGTTGGAACTTGAGCAAGAGATTGAGTGGTTCCTATCCGTATGCTACTGGCACCACCCGAAACTGCTCCTTGACCTATAATTATACAGTTACCAGTTACACCAAGAACACCTGCACTTTGACCGATAATTACATTGTTAGATGTTGAAAGAGTAAGTCCCGCTTGATGACCAATCACTACATTACTAGTTGCAGTTGCTGCAGGAGACTGCATTGCAAAAGAACCTATTGCTACGCTCTGAGAAACATTTTGATTTGTAGACCCCATAGCTTGATGACCAATTGCAACCATATTACTAGAAGCACCGTTATTAGAAAGTTCCCCCGCATTAGAACCGAAATAAACGTTGTTGGTTGATGTATTAGTTCTTCCAGCATTTACTCCAAAAGATGTACTTGTGGTTCCTATTTTTCCTGCCGCAGTGCCATCTCTTCTAAACGCTACGTCTACATTTGTCCCCGCAGCGGTTCCTATAAAGTTGGTTCCATCTACGATTCCGGTATTTCCAGTAATAGACCAACCGTTGCTATTGGTGGTCGCAATGCGAAGCCAACTTGCTAAGGTAGTACTCCAATAATAATAACCTGGAGTGACATCTGAAATAGTTGCAGTATTGAATACCATTTCGGAGTTGGTTGGAAAAGTCAATGGCGATGTACTAGCAGTACCTGTTAAAGCCACACGCGGAATTAATAAACCGTTATTTGCTGAGGTAATATCTAAAACTCCTGCTGGAGCCGCCGTGCCAATTCCGACGCTTGCGGTATTGTCAAATATTAGTCCATCAACCAGGGTTGTGCCATTCCAACGGGGAACTCGGCTAGTTGTGACGGAAGAAACTTGTGGATCGGTTTCAACAACAGACCCAGAGGCGAGTCGCACCCAAGCAGCACCACCCCAGTAGTAATAGCCAGGTGTAACATCTGCAATTGTCGCTGTGTTGTAGACTAGTTCTGACGTCGTTGGTGCAGTAAGTGGTAGTGCACTCGAAGAAATGGTTAGGGCCACTCTTGGAATCACTAATCCATCATTGGTCGAAGTAACATCTAAAGCCCCCAATGGTGTCGTTGTTCCAATTCCTACTTGACCAAAACTATTGCTGGTAATCATCATAAGGATTGCCAAGGTAATTAGGTGTTTCATTTTTTTCATAATACTTAAATGTTGTCTCTATTTTTTAGGAATCGTGTTTGCTTTGAATTGTAAATTTTGGCAATACTTGCACTACCAAAATTCAGAACGCCTATTTCAAATTGACAATTGAATCATATACAATTGTTAATCGTAGGACTTAAGGTTATTTCGAGGCAGATTGGGGAGGATTTTTCTTTTTCTGAAAGCCTCACTTTTAGGGTATGTTAAAGTACAATTCTACTTTTGTTTAATTTCTAAACGCCAGTATATATTAACTATACAGTATCATGTTTTTTGTATTTGAAGTCAAATAGTTGCGATCACCTATATTTATTAGGCTTTTGCGTTTATTTTGATTTGATTTTATCAGGTTAAAAGGTATTGTTGTATAGTTGTTGTAGAGTCATTTTAGCTCTACAGTGGATGTTTCTATTGTAATTTTGATTCTAATTGTGCTGTATTTATCTTCATTTTATAGAGAAATCTTAAATTTATTCTTTAATTTTTTTTGAAAGTACATTTCTAATGGACGTGATTTGATCTTTTGAAATTTTTAATAAAAAGTATTTGTAACGTGTTTTCTCCCAATTTATAGTACTGCGATTGTTCTTTTATGTTGCAGATCCGTAGTGTAGAAAAACCATTGTGCCATGCACCATATTTGTATTCCTATATAAATGGATATGGATTTTTAGAGAAAAATAAATATCTTTAAATTTCAAAAATCCATTTGTTATGGCAAAAGTAATCGCCCCTTTCAAAATTGTTGGAACGCTAGATGACCTTAATTTTTATGTCGACCAAAACAATGAAAATATCGTCAGAAGAAAAGGTAAGGCTGGCGTGACTAGTGAAGAATTCAGAAGAAACCCCGTTTTCGCCAAGGTAAGAAACCATGGAAAAGAATTTGGTCGCGCGGTAAGAAAAGCGCAGATTTTTAGAAGGATTGCTCATTATTTTTACAATAGAGCCAAAGACGGAAGTTTTGCGGGTCGCTCCAATAAACTAATGCTTGAGATCATTCAAGAAGATACCAGTAATATGAGCGGAGAACGGACGTTTGAAAGCGGTATGCTTGCGCCAGACGCTATAACTTATTTTGTTGGTTTTGAAGGAAATAAAACACGTGCACTCAACAAAGTATTCAAGGCGACATGGGATTGGAGTGAAACAGCGCACCAATTGACCCTAAATAATTTCAATCCCAAAACAAACATTGACTGGCCCGACCAAGCCCAGCAAGTTCACTTGGGCATAGCACATGCGCATTGGAATTTCGTAGCTGGTAGCTTTGAAACCTATTATAGTCGGGAAGTAATTATCGAAAAGGAAGAAGAAATACAAACTATAAAACTCACTGTAGAGGATCAGGCTTTAGATACGGAGAATAGTATCCAGCTCGTATTTCTTTTCGTTGGCTTTTCTATTCAAGAGCGCAAGAAAACAAAAGAAATGAAACGCATCAACAACACCATCTCGATCATTTGGTCGAAGTAAACGAAAGTCAATTATGAATTGAAATTTTTTCCGCTGCGCTCCATACCGTTCGACTACGCCTCGAGTGACTATGGATAAATTTTAAGTCTAAATGATGAGACTATGTTTGTACGTTGTTGAAAAATTAATAGAGGAATTACGCCCCACGGTTTAAGTAAGAAAACCAAGTTACAGTATAAATCATTTTTATTCAAAAAAAAACCGCCTCGTTTCCGAAGCGGTTTAATTATCAATTGTTAATTATCAATTGTCAATT
>JBIKRP010000309.1:0-3361 GCA_044349145.1 Flavobacterium sp. | reverse complement strand
AAAATCTGAGGTTTTTGTTAGTATAGATGGGGTATTAAAAGCGATGGTAAAACAAAAAACACCAATCGCAAGAGTGTTCAACGATGAAAGCTCTTTTTATATTGACTATCAAGGAAATATAATGCCTTTGTCGGATGAATTTACAGCAAGAGTTCCAATAATTTCGGGGGATATTAACAAAATAAATAAAGACGATTTCAACAAATTGTTGCGATTCATTTGGCTGGATGATTTTTTGAAAAAAAACATCATCGGAATTCAAATCTCGCCGGTTGGAAGCTTAAAAATGCAGAATAGAAATTTCAATTATGAAATTCTGTTTGGTAAAGCAATCAATATAGAACGCAAGTTTCAAAACTATAAAGCGTTTTATCAAAAAACAAGCGTCGATAGTACATTATCTCGTTATAAAAGGATTAATCTGACATTTACGCAACAAGTAGTTTGCACTAAATAATAGAATATGGAAAAAGAGAATATCGCAGTAGGACTTGACATCGGAACCACCAAAATTGTGGCAATGATCGGAAAGAAAAACGAATACGGTAAGTTGGAGATTTTGGGCGTTGGAAAGTCCAAAAGCCTCGGCGTTGCTCGTGGTGTAGTAAACAATATTACACAAACAATCCATTCTATTCAACAAGCGATTCTTGAAGCAGAAACCAATTCTGGATACAAGATTAAAGATGTTGTAGTGGGTATTGCAGGACAACATATTCGCAGCATTCAACATAGTGACTATATCAGCCGAAGCAATGCGGAAGAAGTAATTGGAGGGAAAGATATCGATTTGCTCATCAATCAAGTTCATAAATTGGCAATGCTTCCTGGAGAAGAAATCATCCATGTTTTGCCACAAGAATTTAAGATTGACGGACAATCAGACATCAAAGAACCGATTGGAATGTACGGTGGTCGATTGGAAAGCAGTTTCCACGTGGTTGTTGGTCAAGCTTCTTCAATCCGTAACGTCGGAAGATGCATTCAAAGTTCCGGAATTGAATTGTCTGGATTAACCTTAGAACCATTGGCTTCTGCTGATGCTGTTTTAAGTCAAGAAGAGAAAGAAGCGGGTGTTGCATTGATTGATATTGGTGGTGGAACTACCGATTTAGCCATTTTTAAAGATGGAATTATTCGACACACTGCAGTGATTCCTTTTGGAGGAAATGTCATCACAGAAGATATTAAAGAAGGTTGCTCGATTATCGAGAAGCAAGCAGAATTATTAAAAATCAAATTTGGGTCAGCTTGGCCAGGAGAAAATAAAGACAACGAAATTGTTTCAATTCCTGGATTAAGAGGACGTGAACCAAAAGAAATTTCATTAAAGAATTTGTCGAAAATAATTCACGCACGTGTTGTTGAAATTATTGAACAAGTTTTTGCTGAAATCAAAGCATACGGACACGAAGATCCGCGTAAGAAATTAATTGCTGGAATTGTATTGACTGGTGGTGGCGCGAATTTGAAGCACATCAAACAGTTGGTAGAATATATCACTGGAATGGATACCAGAATTGGATATCCAAACGAACACTTGGCTGGGAATTCTGATGAAGAAATCTCTAGTCCATTGTACGCAACAGCGGTTGGATTGGTGATGAATAGCATCGAAAACAAAACCCAAAGTGCGGTACGGTTTGAAACGACTGTGGTGCCAGAGAAAGTAACGTTTAAGCAAGAAAGAACTTTTGAACCTTTCGATATTCCGAAGCCGGCAGAAGCGCCAGTTTTTGAAAAAGTAGAAGAAGAAGTGAAGGTTGAAGTAGAAGTCTCGTCAGTCAAGGCAGAATCAACTGAAACCAAAATTAGACGTTCCTTTTTTGATAAATACGTCGATAAGATTAAAGAATTTTTAGATAACGCAGAATAAGGTTTACGCCTCAAATAATAAAATAAGAATATCAAAAACCAAAAATTATGACAAGCAACTCAGATTTTGGAAACATTTCGTTTGATTTACCAAAAAATCAATCCAATGTAATTAAAGTAATTGGAGTCGGTGGCGGCGGAAGTAATGCCATCAATCACATGTTTAAGCAAGGCATCAAAGGCGTAGATTTTATCGTTTGCAACACCGATGCACAAGCTTTGCAAAATAGTTCTGTTCCTAATAAAATTCAATTGGGAATGCATCTTACAGAAGGATTAGGCGCTGGTGCTAATCCAGAAGTGGGGCAACAATCAGCTATTGAAAGTATTGCCGAGATCGAAAAAATGTTGGATACCAATACCAAAATGGTCTTTATAACTGCTGGTATGGGCGGTGGAACAGGAACAGGTGCTGCTCCAGTTATCGCACAATTGGCAAAAGAAAGAGACATTTTGACTGTAGGTATCGTAACCATTCCATTCCAGTTTGAAGGGAAAGTTCGTTCCGATCAAGCGTTGTTAGGAGTTGAGAAATTGCGTAAGCAAGTCGATTCTTTAATAGTGATCAACAACAACAAACTGAGAGAAGTTTATGGGAACTTAGGTTTCAAAGCAGGTTTCTCTAAAGCGGATGAAGTTTTAGCGACCGCCTCTCGCGGAATTGCTGAAGTTATCACGCACCACTACACTCAAAATATCGATTTAAAAGATGCAAAAACAGTCTTGTCAAATAGCGGCACAGCCATCATGGGTTCAGCTACTGCTATTGGAGACAATCGTGCAAAAGAAGCGATTATTGCCGCTTTAGATTCACCGCTTTTAAATGACAATAAAATTACAGGAGCCAAAAACGTATTGTTGCTTATCGTTTCTGGATCTAACGAAATTACAATTGACGAAATCGGAGAAATCAACGATCATATCCAAACCGAAGCGGGCTTTAATGCCAACATCATTATGGGAGTTGGTGAAGATGATACGCTAGGCGATTCGATTGCAGTAACTATTATTGCTACTGGTTTTAACGTTGAGCAACAAAACGAAATTGTCAATACAGAACCAAAGAAAATTATCCATTCTTTAGATGGTGAACATAAATTAGAGCACGATTTAAGCAATAAAGCAATTCCATCGTTTCACGTTGATTTAGAAATTGAAAAACCGACTACAGACGAGAAAATAGTTTTTGAATTGATCGACGACGAAGTGCCTGTTGCAGAAGTGAGTCAACCGGAATTGAATGAAAATGAACTGATTGTGATTTCTGAATTTATCAAAAATTTAGACGTTACCTTTGAAATCGTTTCGCCAGAAAAGCCAATCGAATTTGAAGTTTCAAAACCTGTTGTTTCTGAAATTACCGAAATTAAAGTAATTGATGCTACTGAGGTAAAAGAAGAGCAAGTGACTTTCTCTTTTGACTTACCGATATCAAAACCTGTCGAGGAAGTTGATGAAAACAAAATTCTTTTTGAGTTAAGCAATG
>JBIKRP010000107.1:0-6500 GCA_044349145.1 Flavobacterium sp. | reverse complement strand
TGGAGAATATTCTTTAGTGAAAGCGGCAGCAAAAATCCATACCATGGGACCTAAATATGTAGTTATTAAAAAAGGCGAGCACGGAGCGCTTTTATTTAATAATAAAGACATCTTCTTTGCGCCTGCCTTACCTTTAGAAGAGGTATTTGACCCCACAGGTGCGGGCGACACTTTTGCAGGAGGATTTGCCGGTTTTATCACTCAAAGCGAAAATATTTCCTTCAGCAATATGAAACAAGCGATCATACAAGGTTCTAACTTAGCTTCTTTTTGTGTCGAAAAATTTGGAACCGAAAGAATGCTCCAACTCAAAAAAGAAGAAGTGCAAGAGCGATTGAAACAATTCAAAGCTTTAACACATTTTGATATTGAATTGTAATTAACTTTATGCCTCGAAATTTCGGGGCATTTTTATTTAAAAAAACGAATAACTAAACATAATGAGCGACGCGATTAAACACGAATGTGGGATTGCCTTACTGAGACTAAAGAAGCCATTAGAATTTTATAAGGAAAAGTATGGTTCTGCATTTTATGGAATACAGAAGATGTATTTATTGATGGAAAAGCAGCACAATCGCGGTCAGGATGGAGCTGGATTTGCCTCCATTAAATTAGATGTAGCTCCTGGGGAAAGATATATTAGTAGGGTTCGATCAAATGAGTCACAAGCCATTCAAGACGTTTTTGCACAAATCAATGCACGGATCAATGAAGAAATGGAACTACATCCGGAATATTCGAACAATGTTAGCCTGCAAAAAAGGAATCTACCTTATGTAGGGGAACTTTTTTTAGGACATGTGCGCTATGGGACTTTTGGAAAAAACAGTATTGAAAGTGTTCACCCATTTTTGCGTCAAAATAATTGGATGCATAGAAATCTTATAGTTGCTGGTAATTTCAATATGACAAATGTTACCGAACTATTTAATAGTTTGGTAGAATTAGGTCAGCATCCAAAAGAAATGACTGATACGGTGACGGTAATGGAAAAAATAGGTCACTTCCTAGATGAGGAAGTGACCGAGTTGTATCAGGACTGTAAGAACAATGGACTTTCAAAGAGAGAAGCTTCTCCAGTTATTGCAGACCGTTTAAATGTAGCAAAGATTCTAAAAAAAGCTTCTCGAGGATGGGATGGCGGATATGCAATGGCAGGGTTATTTGGTCATGGAGATGCTTTTGTCTTTCGAGACCCAGCGGGAATTCGTCCGGCATATTACTATGAAGATGAAGAAATTGTTGTGGTAGCTTCGGAAAGACCAGTAATTCAAACAGTTTTTAATGTTGATTTTGAAAAAGTCCAAGAACTGCAGCCAGGGAAAGCATTAATAATTAAAAAAAACGGAGTAGTAACAGAAGAAGAAATTATTCCGGCTTCAATAAAAAAAGCATGTTCATTTGAGAGAATTTACTTCTCACGAGGTAGCGATGCAGAGATATACCAAGAAAGGAAAGCGCTAGGAAAGCTAGTATTGCCAGCGGTTCTTTCTGCCATTGATAAAGACACCGACAATACCGTGTTTTCATATATTCCTAATACTGCTGAAACGTCATTTTATGGCATGATAGAAGCTGCTCAAGATTTTCTAAATCAGAGGAAGAATAAGTTCATTCTTGATAATAGAAAGACCCTAACTAAAGAAAAACTAGAAGAGATTTTAGCAGTAAAAATTCGAACTGAAAAAATAGCTATAAAAGATGCGAAACTAAGAACATTCATTACTGAAGATAGCAGTAGAGACGATCTTGTAGCGCATGTTTACGATGTGACTTATGGCGTTATCAAACCAACGGATAATTTGGTAATCATAGACGATAGCATTGTAAGAGGAACTACGCTTAAGATGAGTATTTTGAAAATGATGGATCGATTAAGGCCAAAGAGAATTGTCATTGTTTCTTCTGCACCTCAAATTAGATATCCAGATTGTTACGGAATCGACATGGCTAAATTGGAAGGTTTGATTGCATTTCAGGCAGCGCTAGAGCTATTAAAAGAAAGGGATTTATATCACATTGTAGATGAGGTATACAAAAAATGTAAGGAACAAGAGAACATGAAGGATCTTGAAATAACAAATGTTGTTACAGAGATTTATAAGCCCTTTCTTCCGCAAGAAATATCAGACAAGATTGCAAGTTTGTTAAGTACCAAAGAACTAAATGCGGAAGTTAAGATTATTTTTCAATCAATAGAGAACCTACACCTTGCTTGTCCTAAAAATTTAGGGGATTGGTATTTCACAGGAAATTATCCAACACCTGGAGGCAACAGAGTTGTTAACAGAGCATTTATGAATTTTTATGAAGGAAAAGACGCAAGAGCCTACTAGAAATGGATGTTTGTTAACACTTTATCGAGTTTTGGTGTAGTTCATCTAAAATATTTGTTAATAACAATCTACCACTATACTTTTGGAGAACCATAGCATTAGTAGGTTAAGTTTATGGTAGATTTGGGGCAAAAAGGGTGAAAGAAATTTCACCTTTTTTATTTTATGATAATTCATAAAAAACCCGTATAAAAGGTATATAGACTCTTATTTGCCTATCATTCCAATTAATTATGCAAGTTGAAATATCAAACGAGCAAATTGTGGCTAAATTTACCTCACCATAATTTAGTAGGTTTAAGCTTATGGTAGATTTGGGGCAAAAAGGGTGAAAGAAATTTCACCTTTTTTATTTTATGATAGTAGTAAAACAAAAAAGACCAGATTCAATTACGAATCTGGTCTTTTTTGTTTCTTAAACATTGCAAACTATTTCTCCACCGCGTATCTTCGAGATACTTCATCCCAATTAATTACATTGAAAAAAGCCTCAATATAATCCGGTCGACGATTTTGATAATGTAGATAGTATGCATGTTCCCAAACATCCATTCCTAAAATAGGAGTTCCACCGCAACCAACATTAGGCATTAATGGGTTATCTTGATTAGGAGTTCCACAAATGTCTAATTTTCCGCCTTTATGAACGCAAAGCCAAGCCCAACCAGAGCCAAACTGTGTTATTCCAGCTTTTGCAAAGCGCGATTTAAACTCATCAAAACTACCAAACTCATTTTCTATTGCAACCTTTAGTTCACCAGACGGAAGTCCACCACCATTCGGTGACATCACTACCCAAAAGAGATTATGATTATAAAAACCACCGCCATTATTTCTAACTGCTGCATTTTTCATGTCAATGTTAGATAGAATATTTTCGATAGTCTTACCCTCTAACTCCGTGCCTGCAATAGCAGCATTTAAGTTGGTTGTGTATGCATTATGATGTTTTGTATGATGAATCTCCATCGTGCGTGCATCAATGTGTGGTTCTAAAGCATTATATGCGTACGGTAAATTTGGTAATTCGAAAGCCATGATATATTGTTTTAATGATTTATAAATATTTTATTCAAAATTAAACATTTAACTTTGGAAATGAAATAATACACTTGTATAATTTTACGCGATAATCATCGGTTGTAAAACAAATTGTAAGAGATCATAATAAGCAGTAATAAATGGGGAATATGTATATAGATCAAAAACCTTCGTTCTCCATTTTTGATGCCTCTGCAGGTTCTGGAAAAACATACACGCTTGTTAAGGAATACCTTAAGATCGTTCTTACTTCAAAAAAAAATGATGCGTACAGAAATATTCTGGCGATAACTTTCACGAATAAAGCGGTTCATGAAATGAAAAGCCGAATTATTCATAATTTGTATGAATTCTCAAAGGAAAACACAGCGGAGAAACCGTTACGCTTATTGAACGAAATATCTTTAGAGACTAAGATTTCAACTACTCAACTTAAGCTAAAATCCAAGCAAACTATAAAGCACTTAGTTCATAATTATGCGGCATTTGATATTTTGACTATTGACAAATTTACTCACAAAGTTATTCGAGCATTTGCCCACGACCTCAATCTATCAAGCACTTTTGAGGTCACTTTAGATACCGATATATTGTTGTCAGAAGCTGTAGATGCGATAGTCTCACAGGTTGGTGAAAACGAAACGATTACCAATCTTTTAATTGATTTCACATTAGGAAAAATAGATGATGATAAATCTTGGGACGTAACAAGGGAAATACTTGAAATAAGTAAACTTGTTTATAATGAAAATAATAAGGAGCCTATCAACGAACTTAAGGACAAATCTATTCAGGATTTTGTCGAAGTAAGACAAAAAATCAAGATTGCGAAAAGGGATTTAGAATCTCAAAACAAAGTTCTTGGTGCATCTGCAATCGAATTAATTTTTTCAAATAATATTGATTTAAAATCATTTTCTAGAGGAACTTTCCCGAATCATTTGATTGCCATTAATGAAGGTAAATATAGATTGGGAAACAAGAAATTTTATCAAGAAAGCGATGTGCAAATTAATAAGTCGGCCACCGATCGAGAAGCAATAGAAGCAATACTACCAGAATTACTTTTACTATTAAAAGAAGTGTATTCTAATTTTGAAAAAATTGAATTTTATGAGGCATTTCTGAAAAATATTACACCTCTGTCATTATTAAATACAATTTCAAAGGAGCTGGCGAGAATTCAAAGCGAACAAAACGTGTTGTCAATTTCCGAATTCAACACGCTAATTTATAACGAGATTCAAAATCAACCAGCGCCATTTATTTACGAAAAATTAGGAGAGAAGTACCATCATTTTTTTATTGATGAATTTCAAGACACCTCCGAAATGCAGTGGAAAAATCTGATTCCACTTATCGACAATGCGCTAGCCACAGAATTTTCATCAGGAGAAAAGGGCACTTTATTAATAGTGGGAGATCCAAAGCAGTCGATATATCGATGGCGCGGAGGAAAAGCAGAGCAATTTATTGCACTTGGCAAGAATGAAAATCCTTTTCATAATCCAGACAAGGCAGTTTTTCATTTAGATACTAACTACAGGAGTTGTTCTCAGATTGTTGATTTTAATAACAATTTTTTTCGATTTTTATCAAAGGAGTTTAAGAATGCCGACTATCAAGACTTATATGAAAACCACAGCCATCAATTTACCAATAGCAGGAAAGGGGGCTATGTTGATTTGACTTTTCTTCACGCAAAAATTGAAGAGGACTTGAATTTTGATGCTGAAGAAGAATTAAATCGAGATGCGTTGTTTTGTAAAATTACTTTAAACAAGATCGAGGAAGTTATTTCAAATGGATTCCAGTATAGTGACATTGCCATTCTTACAAGGAAAAGATCTCAAGGGGTCGAACTTGCCCATTATTTATCGAGGAGTAATGTGCCTATTATTTCATCAGAAACATTATTGGTTTCAAATTCGGAAGATGTTCAGTTTATTGTAAACATCTTAGGGTACTTATACAATCAAGATAACCTCGAAGCCAAGGCCAATTTTCTTTATTACCTAGCATCTAAAAGCCAGAAAGAACAATCAAGACATGATTTTATTTTGAAAGGGATGGAATGTCAAAGAGAAAGCGATCTTGAAGCATGGTTGCTTGAATTTGACATATCAATTATATTTAAGGATTTAAGAAGAAAATCCTTGTACGAGGTTGTAGAACTTATTTTGTATCGACTTATTCCTGATAATAATTGCAATATTTATCTACAATGTTTTCTCGATCTGGTTTTAGAGCGAGATTATCATCGACAAGCAGGCATTTCCGACTTTCTTATTTTTTGGGAAAAGAACTGCGGCAAATATAGTATTCCGTCGCCAGAAGGCGATAATGCTGTCAAAATTCTAACAATTCATAAATCAAAAGGACTCGAATTCCCCATTGTAATAATTCCATTTGCAGATGAAGACTATGAAAGAAAACCAAAAGATAAGATTTGGATTAAAGATTTAGCTGATGATTTTGGCATGCCGAGAGCATTAGTTGACAATAGTAGAGCGATTGAAAATTTTGGAAAGGAAGCGATCAGTATCTACGAGAAACAAAGAGAAGAGGAATTACTCGATAACATCAACATACTTTATGTTGCATTGACAAGAGCTGAGGAGCAGTTATTTATTATTTCTACATTTGTTCAACAAAAGAAAGATGGTAATTATCCTTATAATATGGCTTCCTTTTTTGTGAAATTCTTACAGGATATAAATATTTTTGAAGAGCAAAAATTGCAGTATCATTTTGGGAATAATGAGAAGAGTTCGAAAGATGAAATATTGACTTCAAACAAAAATGAAATTGTTTCGGTTTCTAGTAGATTTAATCCAAGAAGCGTTAAGATTGCACAAAATGAAGCATTATTGTGGGGAACTTCTCAGAAGTCTGCCATTGAGTATGGGAATATAATACACGAAATACTGTCAGAAATTGTTTATGAAGACGATGTTAGTTTTGCTATTACAAACGCTCTAGAAACAGGTTTGATAAACATAAATCAAAAAGGAGTGGTGCAGAAAACCATCGCCGACATAATTAATCATGATGATTTACGTATTTATTACTCACGAGACAATACAATTTATAATGAACAAACAATCATACAGAACGAAG
>JBIKRP010000183.1:0-5027 GCA_044349145.1 Flavobacterium sp. | reverse complement strand
CTTTTTACTAGATTACAAAACTGGAATTTATTCTGATAAGCATAAACTGCAATTGGAGAATTATCAGAATGTTTTGGAAAAAATGAATTTTAAAGTGGTAGCAAGAACTTTAATTTATATTGGAGAAAAAATAGATATAGTTCAATTTTAAAACATCAAAAAATGTACGGAAAAATAAAAGAATACCTTGAATTAGAGCTCGAAACAATTGAAAGCAATGGGCTTTTCAAAAAAGAACGTATTATTACTTCACCTCAAGGGGCAGAAATAAAAATCGAAACAGGCGAAACAGTGCTTAATTTTTGCGCAAACAATTATTTAGGTTTATCTTCTCATCCAGAAGTTATTCAGGCAGCTAAAGACACTCTTGACTCGCATGGATTTGGAATGTCTTCAGTTCGTTTTATATGCGGGACGCAAGATATTCACAAGGCGCTTGAGAAAAGAATAGCACAATTTTACGGCACAGAAGATACTATACTTTATGCTGCCGCATTTGATGCGAATGGAGGTGTCTTTGAGCCATTATTTAATGAAAATGATGCTATAATTTCTGACAGTTTGAACCATGCCTCAATTATTGATGGCGTTAGATTATGTAAAGCAAAAAGATACCGATACAATAACTGCGATATGCAAGACTTGGAAGAGCAGTTGATTCAAGCAAATTTGCAGGGTTCACGATTTAAGCTAATTGTTACCGACGGGGTGTTTTCTATGGATGGAGTTGTCGCCCCATTAGACAAAATTTGTGATTTAGCAGATAAGTATGATGCTTTGGTTATGGTTGATGAATGCCATGCCGCAGGTTTTATTGGAGCAACAGGAAAAGGAACCCTAGAAGCGAAAGGTGTAATGGGGAGAGTTGACATTATTACGGGCACGCTAGGAAAAGCCTTGGGGGGAGCAATGGGAGGTTATACCACAGCAAAGAAAGAAATTATTGAAATCTTAAGACAAAGATCACGGCCTTACTTGTTTTCAAATTCATTAGCTCCTGCAATAGTGGGGGCGTCGATAAAAATTTTCGAATTATTAGTAAAGGAAACCACTTTGCGAGATCGACTGGAATGGAACACAAAGTACTTTAAAGAGGAAATTAAGAAAGTTGGCTTTGATATTATTGATGGGGATTCTGCCATCGTTCCAGTAATGTTGTATGATGCTAAATTGTCACAAGAAATGGCTAATGAACTGCTGAAAAGAGGTATATATGTCATTGGTTTCTTTTTTCCAGTTGTCCCAAAAGACAAGGCAAGAATCAGGGTTCAGCTCTCCGCAGCCCATACCAAAGAACAGATTGATCAAGCGATCACAGCATTTTCTGAAGTCGGGAAAATGTTAAATGTGCTGTAAACGGCAGTTCACTAGGTTATTAGTTGCTTTTTTTTTAACATTTCATTTTGTAGTTATAAAATTACGCATTACTTTTGCCTAACAAAATATTGTAATCTAACAAAATCAAAGTATGAAACATCTTAACAAATTATTTGCTGCTGTGTTAATGTTTACTGGACTAAGTTCACAAGCACAAGATAGTAACAACCCATGGGCGATTTCCTTCGGAACAAACGCCGTAGACACTAGAGTTAGTGCAGCTACTAAAGTGGAAGATCAGTTTTCTCAGTATTTCAACGTAAATGACAATTGGAATATTCTTCCTTCTGTGTCGTATATTAACGTTTCTAGAAATGTTGGAGGAAGTTTTTCATTTGGTATTACTGGATCTGTAAACAGAATTAAAAGATGGGTAGAGCCTAGATTAACTATCCCTGGAGATTATCCAGTTGTTAACCCTGGAGATTTAAGCTACTATGCAGCTGATGGTGTTATCAAATATAGTTTCGCAAATATGTTTGGTTGGAAAGTAATCGATCCATCTATTAATATTGGTGGGGGTTATGCATCTATGGGGGACGCAAGTTTTGGAACTGCTAATGGTGGATTTGGATTGACTTTCTGGTTTACTGAAATGGTAGGTTTATCCTTTCAATCAACATACAAGTACTCATTTGATACTGATGCTAGAATCCCAGAACAAAATGTTCCTTCTCATATGCAACATTTTGCAGGTTTGACCTTTAAATTTGGAGGTAAAGATACAGACGGTGACGGAATTTATGATAAAGACGATGCTTGTCCAGAAGTAGCGGGTCTTAAGCAATTTAAAGGTTGTCCTGATACGGACGGAGATGGTATAATTGACGGAAGTGATTCTTGCCCAGATGTTCCTGGTTTAGCAGAATTCCAAGGATGTCCTGATACTGACGGAGACGGTATTGCTGATAAAGATGATGCTTGTCCAGAGGTTGCAGGTCCAAAATCTTTGAATGGTTGCCCTGATGCAGACGGTGATGGTATCGCAGATAAAGATGACAAATGTCCTCAAGTTAAAGGACCAAAAGAAAATGGCGGTTGCCCATGGCCTGATACTGACGGAGATGGAGTGTTAGATAAAGATGACAAATGTGTTGATTTAAAAGGTACTGTTGCTAATAAAGGTTGTCCGGAAATTTCTGAAGAACAAGTAAACAAATTGAATGCTTACGCAAAAACAATCTTGTTTAACTCTGGCAAATCAAGTTTCCAACAACAAACATTTCCTGTATTACAATCTATTACTGCTATTTTGAAAGAATATCCAGATTCTAAATTTAGTATTGAAGGACATACAGATAGTGATGGTAAAGATGCAACAAACCAAAAATTATCAGAAGAAAGAGCTAAAGCAGTTAAAGATTATTTAGTAACTAATGGAATTGCTGAAGGAAGATTAACTTCTGCAGGTTATGGTGAAACTAAGCCTATCGATAGTAATAAAACTAAAGCAGGTAAAGCTAACAACAGAAGAGTTGAAGTGAATTTAGTGAAATAATTTCTTAGACAATATTTTTATTAAACGTCTCGATATTTCGAGACGTTTTTTTTATATTTATAAAATGACAAACACCTCATTTCTTGAAAAGATTGCAGAAACAGTGATTCACAATTACCACGATTCACTATCAACTACTATTATTGTTCTGCCTAATAAGAGAGCAAAAGTCTTTTTAATCGATGCGTTAAAGAAACAAATAGATACTCCCGTTTTCTTGCCCGAAATATTAAGTATTGAAGATCTTGTTCAAAAAATATCTGGCCTACGTCTCATCGATCCAATTGAATTGATTTTCGAATTCTATGAAGTATATCTGAAATTACCAAAAAATTCAGAATCACAGTCGTTCGAAGTATTTGCCAATTGGGGGAAAACACTCCTCCAAGATTTTAATGAAATAGATCGATATTTATTAGACCCTAGTAAGATACTTACCTATCTAGATAACATAAAGGAAATAGAGCATTGGTCTTTGAATGCTGAAGCGAGAACAGAGCTTATTACAAAACATCTAGAATTTTGGAAATTATTGCCCAATTATTATACCTCTTTCTACAAGTATTTATTAGAAGAAAAGAAGGGATACCAGGGGATGATATATCGCGAAGCGGTACTCAGAATTGAGCAAGATCGGGACTTGTACAGCAACAAGAATATTGTGTTTGCGGGATTTAATGCGCTAAATGCTGCAGAAGAAATCATAATTCAACATCTCTTAGTTTCAAATCAAGCGAAAATTTATTGGGATATTGATGAATCCTTGTTACAAGATGCTTCACATGATGCCGGTCTATTTGTTAGAAAATACAAAAACAATTGGAAGTACTATAAAAGCAACCCATTTGAATGGGTAAGCAATGATTTTTCGAAATCAAAAGAAATTAACATTATTGGCACTCCAAAATCAGTTGGGCAGGCTAAGATTACTGCAAGTATAATTGAGAAAATTAATCTAGAGAAGCCCGAAAATGACTTAAATAAAGTGGTCATAGTTCTTGCAGAGGAGAATTTATTAGTTCCATTACTGTATTCTTTACCAGAAAGCGTCCAAAGCTTAAACATTACCATGGGTTATTCGAGTAAAAACAACCCGGCACAAATTCTGGTAGAGAAGTTATTTCGAATGCACATTAATGCAATAAACCGAAAGGGCAATAGTTACGTTTTCTACTTTAAAGATGTGTTGGATGTATTAAATCATCCGATGATTGAGCCTTATGTTGATGGTAAGAATCTGGCAAGAACTATTAATACGTACAATTATTCCTTTATTTCTCATGATAAGCTATTTGAATTGCAAAAAGTTCGAACAGAAGTATTCAATCTAATATTTGAAAAATGGGAAGGCGACGTTAACGGTGCTTTAAACAAAATAGTTCGACTTCTGCAAGAGATCAAAGAGGGATTTAATAATGATAATGAGGAAGAAAAAATTGCGAAGACATTCTTGTACTCCATATTCAAAACAATAAATAAGTTGATAACTTATTCGAGTCATTACCAACACATGAATTCCTTGCCTGTTCTTTTTTCTGTCTATAAGCAAATTATAGACTTGGCAGAGGTTTCCTTTGAAGGCGAACCTTTGAATGGACTTCAGGTAATGGGTATTTTAGAAAGCCGGGTATTAGATTTTGAAACGGTAATCATCACCTTTATGAATGAAGGGAAGTTTCCTGCCGGGAAATCTAACAATTCTTTCATTCCGTACGACGTCAAAAAAGAATATGGATTACCTACATTTAAAGAAAAAGACGCAATCTATTCCTATCATTTTTATCATATTTTGCAAAGAGCGAAAAACGTCTTTTTGATTTACAATACAGAAAGTGAAGGGTTAGATGCTGGCGAAAAAAGTAGGTTTATCACTCAACTAGAAATAGAACCGCGACCAAATCATACTTTGTCTCATGAAATTTACAATGCAATCTTGCCAGAAGTTGCCTATCAACCAAAGGTGATAGCAAAATCGGAAACTGTGATGGCTCGATTAAGTGAGATAGCAACTAAAGGCTTTTCGCCTTCTTCTTTGACGAGTTACATCAGAAATCCGATTGATTTTTACTTTCAAAAAATCTTACGTATTAGAGAAGTAGAAGAAGTAGAAGAAAGTATCGCAGTCAACACGCTCGGAACCATTATACACGAA
>JBIKRP010000308.1:0-3378 GCA_044349145.1 Flavobacterium sp. | reverse complement strand
TGGCGTTGTTAGAAACCAATCCGAAAGCAGTTCGTGCCAATGCCTACGATATGGTATTAAACGGAAATGAAATTGGTGGTGGATCGATTCGTATTCACGACAAAGCGACCCAACAACTGATGTTTAAATATCTAGGATTCACGGAAGAAGAAGCGCGCAATCAATTTGGCTTCTTAATGGATGCATTTCAATTCGGAGCGCCACCTCATGGAGGATTAGCTTTTGGATTAGATCGATTAGTTGCTATTTTAGGTGGACAGGAAACCATCCGTGATTTTATTGCATTTCCAAAAAACAATTCCGGACGCGATGTCATGATAGACGCGCCTTCAGTGATAGATGAAGCACAATTAAAAGAATTACATATTAAATTAGATTTAAAATAGCGTATTTTCAATTTTTTTACAGAAAACCTTGACTATCAATAATTTTTATAAAAAATTAACAGCCTTGTAACTTTCGTATTGTTTTTAGAATTACATTTGCATCATTATAAATTATTATTACAATTACAATGCGTACAGGTACAGTTAAATTTTTCAATGAATCTAAAGGTTACGGATTCATTACAGACGAAGAAACAGGAAAAGACATTTTCGTTCATGCTTCAGGAATCAAAGCGGAAGAACTTCGCGAAGGTGACAGAGTAAGTTACGAAGAAGAAGAAGGAAGAAAAGGTAAAGTAGCTGCGCAAGTAGTGGCTTTAGAAGACTAAAATATAAAGTATTTTTGTTGCCTAGAATGTTTAACGTTCCGATTTGTTTCGGAACGTTTTTTTTTGCTCTAAACACAAGTAAAGCGGTGCATTGCAGCCGAAAACAGTCTGACAAAATCAAAGCCTTGCTTCAACAAAGTAAAGAGCACCTATTCCTATTATTTATAATCAGTAAAAATTAGAAGCATAAAACAGCATATCAACTAGGATTTTTATCTTTTTCGTTGGTATTTAATTATTGAAAGTTATCTTTGTCGGGGGAAAATAAAATACATTTTTTTAGTTATGCAATCAAATCAATTAGACTATTTACCAATACTAATGCAAACGCTTTTAGCCGTTGGATTTGTAGCGGGAACTATTGTTATTTCAGGCAAATTAGGCCCAAAAAGAAATTCCGTCACGAAAGATAAAAATTTCGAATGTGGTATTGAATCCGTTGGAAATGCGAGAATTCCATTTTCTGTAAAATATTTTCTTGTTGCGATTCTTTTTGTCCTTTTCGACGTTGAAGTGATTTTTCTTTATCCTTGGGCGATTAATTTTAAAGAGTTAGGAATTGAAGGAATGATCAAGATGGTTGTTTTTATGCTTTTGCTTCTGGTGGGGTTTTTCTACATCATCAAAAAGAAAGCGCTTGAGTGGGAATAAAAAAATATTTTAAATGATGAATTTTAAATTTTAAATGACTGCAGTTTTTAATTCAAAATTCAAAATTTAAACCCGAGGCCATTGGCCGAACGGAACGGAGTTAATTCAAAATAATACAAAATGAGTGATTCAAAATTAACGATGGTTGAACCTCCTGAAGGAGTTGTTGGTGAAGGTTTCTTCGCAACAAAACTAAATGATGTTGTAGGTTTAGCTCGCGCCAATTCTCTTTGGCCTTTGCCATTTGCCACTTCTTGCTGCGGAATTGAATTTATGGCTACTATGGCCTCTCATTACGATTTAGCAAGATTCGGATCTGAACGCGTTAGCTTTTCTCCTCGTCAAGCCGACATGTTGATGGTTATGGGAACGATTTCTAAAAAAATGGGGCCAATCTTGCGTCAGGTTTACGAACAAATGTCAGAGCCACGCTGGGTAATTGCTGTTGGAGCTTGCGCTTCCTCAGGCGGAATTTTTGATACTTATTCAGTTCTTCAAGGGATTGATAAAGTTATCCCTGTTGATGTATACGTGCCAGGTTGCCCTCCTAGACCCGAACAAATTGTTGATGGTGTGATGAAATTACAAGAATTGGTAAAATCAGAATCTGTGCGTCGCAGAAGTTCTCCAGAATACCAAGAATTATTAGCCTCTTATAACATCCAATAATAATGGCTTTAGAAAATATAGACATTCAAAATAAATTAGTCGAAACTTTCGGAGAAAGCGTATTTAACTTTCAAGAAGAACAAGACCTATTCTCCTTTGAAATGGCAGCTGATAAAAACACTGCGGTAATTCTATTCTTGAAAAACAGCGAAGATTTACGTTTCCATTTCTTAACTGATTTGTGTGGTATTCACTATCCTGATAACGACGAAAATCACCAATTTGCCATTGTTTATCACTTGCACAATTGGTACGAAAACAAGCGTATCAAAATTAAAGCGTATCTCAACGGAACGCCTGAAATCAAGACTATTTCCAATATTTTCTTAAGTTCCAATTGGATGGAAAGAGAAACGTATGACTTTTACGGAGTCAACTTCATCGGTCATCCTCAATTGAAACGCATTTTGAATATGGACGAAATGATTTCCTTTCCAATGCGCAAAGAATTTCCAATGGAAGACAGCGGCCGAACCGACAAAGACGATCGTTTCTTTGGAAGAACAACAATTAATTTGTAATTAAGAATTACGAATTACAAGTTTTAATGATTGATAATAATTTAGTATAAAAATAACAACGTCGATTTAGATTACAGTAATGTCTTTAAAACCAACGATTTTTAATTCATAATTTGTAATTTTTAATTCGTAATTAAATATATGTCAGAACTATTATTACCACCAGAGCATCGTTATGCTAAACGAATAAAAGAGCAACTCAACGAAGACGGAAGCGAATTATCGATGCTGAATTTAGGGCCAACACACCCTGCAACCCACGGTATTTTTCAAAATATATTATTGATGGATGGCGAGCGAATTTTAGAAGCCGAGCCCACCATTGGATACATTCACAGAGCTTTTGAAAAAATCGCTGAAAACCGTCCGTTTTATCAAATCACACCACTTACCGACCGAATGAACTATTGCTCCTCTCCTATCAATAACATGGGATGGTGGATGACATTAGAAAAATTATTAGGGGTTGAAGTTCCAAAAAGAGCACAATACCTTAGAGTCATTGTAATGGAATTGGCAAGAATTACCGATCACTTGATTTGCAATTCGATTCTGGGTGTGGATACTGGAGCTTATACTGGGTTCTTATATGTATTTCAATTCAGAGAAAAAGTATACGAAATCTACGAGGAAATCTGTGGTGCTCGTTTAACCACAAACATGGGAAGAATCGGTGGTTTCGAAAGAGATTGGTCGCCAGAAGCATTCAAGAAATTGGATACATTCTTAGAAGAATTCCCAGTGGCTTGGCAAGAATTTGAAAACCTTTTTGAAAGAAACAGAATTTTTATTGATCGAACTGTAAACGTTGGAGCCATTTCA
>JBIKRP010000307.1:0-3380 GCA_044349145.1 Flavobacterium sp. | reverse complement strand
CAGAAGTCGGAAAACCATTGATGGATATGACTTTAGCCGAAATGGATGTGTTTTGGAATGAAGCAAAAAAGCTATAATGATTCGGCTATCTTCTGCAATTTAGAAAGATCTTTGATTACAATTTTCTTACCGTCTAAAGCGATTAAATTCGATTTGTTAAATTCTGAAAGTAGACGAATACAGCTTTCGGTCGCGGTACCAATCATACTGGCAAGTTCTTCTCTGGAGAGCTGTATATGTAAAGAACCATCTTCTTTAACACCAAAGGTTTCGTGCATATACAATAAAGTTTCTGCAAGTCGTTCCTTTACGGTTTTTTGTCCCATCGAAACCACATGATCATCCGCCTCTTTCAGGTCGCCACAAATTGTCTTCATCACGTCCATGGAAAACATGTTATTTTCATTAAAAAAACCAAGGATTTCCGCTTTTGGAATAAAACAAACTTCCATGTTCTCTAAAGCAACTGCGCTAAGGTTGGCCACTTCTTCGCTAATCATCGAGCGTTGCCCAAGCAATTCGCCAGACTTGACCAATTTTACAATTTGATCCTTGCCGTTTGAACTTAACTTAGACAATTTGCAGATACCATCTTTGATGCAATATACACCTTTCAAAGTGTCTCCTTCTTCA
The DNA here is from genome assembly GCA_044349145.1 of Flavobacterium sp. Lineage (GTDB taxonomy): Bacteria > Bacteroidota > Bacteroidia > Flavobacteriales > Flavobacteriaceae > Flavobacterium. Next base: position 2,747 of record JBIKRP010000307.1, on the reverse strand, counting down.
AAAATAGGTTCTCCTTTTTTGATGGTATAAGAGGTTTTACAATTGGCCATTTTCAGAAGTTCGTCTTTGTTCAAAGCTTTCAATGAACTAAATTGACGGACGATGCATTGCTCACATTTGCTCATAATAGATCATAATTTTCCACTGTTTCAAAAATACGCTTTTATATGATATATATCATATTTTTTAATATTTCATAATAGCAAATTTGCATAGGTAAAATGAGCAAAGTTATGGATACAAACAACTGTTTCCATTGTGGTTTAGAATTTAGTAATGAAACAATAATAGCATTTGAGGAAAAGAATTTCTGCTGTCAAGGTTGTAAAACCGTCTACGAAATCTTTAGCTTGAATGATATGACTTGTTACTATGATTTTGAAAAATCACCTGGAGCAACGCCAATAGAAATTCAAGGTAAATATGATTTTTTAGACAATGAAAGCATCGTTTCAAAATTGCTGGACTTTCAAGAAGATGCCACAGCAATTGTTTCACTTAACATTCCTCATATACATTGCAGCTCATGCATTTGGATTTTGGAGAATTTACAACGTCTTCAACAAGGAATAAATACTTCTCAGGTTAACTTTCCTGAAAAAACTGTTCGGATTAATTATAATCCCACGATGGTGTCACTAAAAACAATCGTCAATTTGTTGAGCTCCATCGGCTACGAACCTTACATTAGTTTGGAGAATTACGAAAGTGGAAAAACAAAAGTTGATCGGACTTTGACCTACAAATTGGGCGTTGCCTTTTTCTGTTTCGGAAATATCATGTTACTTTCCTTTCCGGAGTATTTTGAAGTCAATGAATTTTGGCTCGATCAATATCGTGACTTTTTTCGCTGGTTAATTTTTGCATTGTCTTTACCGTCTTTCTTCTATTCGGCGAGTGGATACTACGTTTCAGCCTACAAGAGTATTCGTTCTAAAATGCTGAACATTGATATTCCTATCGCTTTAGGCATTGTCGTCATGTTTATCCGAAGCACTTTTGATATCATTATGAATTATGGTTCGGGCTTTTTTGATAGCCTCACTGGACTCATATTCTTCATGCTTTTGGGGAAAATGTTTCAAATCAAGACCTATAGTTTTTTAAGTTTTGAGCGGGACTTCAAGTCGTATTTTCCAGTGGCAATAACAAAAATCAACAGTAATTTATCAGAAGAATCGATTCCTATCTACGAAGTAAAAAAAGGAGATCGCTTGCTCATTCGAAACCAAGAATTGATACCAGTTGATGGGATTCTAATTTCGAATAAAGCTGAAATTGATTATAGTTTCGTTACAGGAGAAGCCATTCCGATTACAAAAAGCTCTGGAGATAAAGTTTTCGCTGGAGGCAAACAAATCGGACAAGTGATTGAAATGGAAGTTTTGCATTCCGTTTCGCAAAGTTATTTGACACAATTATGGAGCAATGATGTTTTTCAGAAGCACGTTGACCAAAAACATAAGACAATCACTGATAATATCAGCCGTTATTTTACACCGATACTTTTGTTAATCGCATTTGGTGGATTTGGCTATTGGATTTTCTTTAATGCTAATACCGCATTCAACGTGTTTACTGCTGTGTTGATTGTAGCGTGTCCATGCGCATTAGCATTAACAGCGCCGTTTACTTTTGGAAATGTACTCCGTATTTTAGGGAAGAAGAAACTGTATCTGAAAAATGCACTTGTAATTGAGCAACTTGCAAAAGTAGATACGATTGTTTTTGATAAAACGGGAACAATTACCACCAATAAGAAATCAAACATTTCATATGTAGGAACCCAATTTTCAAAAGTAGAGGAGACAATTGTCAAGAATGCTTTGCGCGCTTCGAATCATCCTTTGAGTAGAATGTTGTATAATTATTTGCCAGAAGCACCAAAGCAAGCGGTACAAAATTTTGAAGAGATTTCAGGAAAGGGAATCCATGCGGTGGTAAATGAAGTGAATGTTAGAATTGGATCGGCAGAATTTCTAGATTATGAGGATCAATTGAAAAATGAACAGACTACCGTTCACATCAAAATTGACGGTATCTACTATGGAAAATTCTGCTTCAATAATGAATACCGCGAAGGTTTGTCCGCGCTTTTTGAAAAACTAAGTAAGACTTATCATGTCAAAGTTTTATCAGGAGATAACGAAGGAGAACGTGCTGCTTTAGAACATCTATTGCCAAAAGGAACAGAATTGGTGTTTAATCAGAAGCCGGAACAAAAATTAGAGTTCATCAAAAAATTGCAAGAAAACGGAAGCAACGTTATGATGGTTGGAGATGGATTGAACGATGCCGGTGCATTAGCGCAAAGCAATGTAGGAATTTCTATTGCTGAAAACGTTAATGTTTTTTCGCCGGCTTGTGATGCGATATTAGATGCTTCTCAATTTCAAAAAATTGATGCTTTTTTGAGATTGTCTAAAAATTCGATTACGACAATAAAAATGAGTTTTACTATATCACTTTTGTATAATGTTGTGGGTTTATCCTTCGCGATAACTGGAAATCTTTTACCCTTGGTGGCGGCGATTATTATGCCTTTGAGCACTGTAACTATTGTGAGCTTTGTAACGTTGATGAGTAATTATTTTGCAAGAAAAATATAGAATTATAGAAGTTTTTCGTAATGATGTCGCTTATTTTTAAGGGAATAACGCAAGTATGACAAATGTCATATTTTAGGAAGAATTCAGAAAGTATTTTTGTTAACATAAATTTAAGGTATGAGTGTTATTTATCTTTTA
>JBIKRP010000306.1:0-3381 GCA_044349145.1 Flavobacterium sp. | reverse complement strand
TTTTGTAACAAAAACAAAATGAGATTTGTCATGTTTTGCAATGAATTTCTGACTTAAATTTGAGCAAAATTCTTAAGGTATGAGCAAATATGTCACAGCGAATGAAGCTGTAAAAGTTGTAAAATCAGGAGATCGTGTCTATCTTCAGGCTGCCGCCGCGGCACCTACTATATTGGCAAATGCTCTGACAGAGCGCGCTGCAGAACTGCGAAACGTTGAAGTTTGTCATTTGCATATCGAGGGCGAGGCGCGATATGCCAATCCAGAATTAGCAGAAAGTTTTCATGTGAATTCTTTTTTTATTGGTGCCAATGTGCGTCACACTTTAAAGGCGGGAAATGGTTCTTATACACCCGTTTTTTTGAGTGAACTTCCGCATTTGTTTCGCAAAAATGTATTGCCGATTGATGTCGCTTTTATTCATGTTTCTCCTCCGGATAAGCATGGTTACTGTTCACTTGGGGTTTCGGTTGAAGCCACGGTTGCTGCTATCGAAAATGCGAAAATCGTCATTGCTCAAGTCAATCCTCAAATGCCGCGAACTTTTGGCGACGGTATTCTGCATGTTTCTGAAATTGATTATTTGGTTGAGGTAGATGTTCCGATTTATTCTCATGAAGTGGTTCCCTTTTCTGCCGAGGAAGAGCAAATTGGCAGTTATATCGCGTCTTTAATTGAAGACAAAAGTACCCTTCAAATGGGTATAGGTTCCATCCCAAACGCGGCGTTGAGCAAGTTGAAAAATCACAAAGATTTGGGGTTGCACACCGAGATGTTTTCGGATGGTGTCATCGATTTGATTGAAAATGACGTCATTAATTGCAATTATAAAGGGACATTACGCGGTCGTGTTTTGGCGACATTTCTCATCGGCTCGAAACGGTTGTATGATTATGTAAGCGACAATCCGTTTATTGAAATGAAAGAGTCCTCCATGGTCAATGATACGGCGCGCATTCGGAAAAACCCAAAGATGATTGCGATTAATTCTGCTATAGAGGTAGATTTGACTGGGCAAGTCTGCGCGGATTCTATTGGTCCCCAAATGTATTCTGGAGTTGGAGGTCAAATGGATTTTATTCGAGGGGCATCGCTGAGTCCAGGTGGAAAGGCGATAATTGCTTTGCCATCTACTACCAAAAGAGGCGAAAGTAGAATTGTTCCCTTTTTAAAGCAAGGAGCTGGAGTAGTTACTACAAGAGCGCATATTCATTATGTTATTACCGAAAATGGCATTGCGGATTTGTACGGTAAGACTTTACGGCAACGCGCCAATGAATTGGTTCGCATTGCACACCCGAATCATCAGGAAAATATCGAACGTGAATATTATGAATTACTCAATAAAATGTAAATAAATAAAAGCTCCAATTTGGAGCTTTTTTAATGAAATATATTTTAGCTGTCCTTACAACAACGAATGTTGCGTCATCACTTCTGGTTTTTCGATTCCCATCAATTCCAAAATCGTTGGAGCCAAATCGCCTAAAACGCCGTTATGAATGGTTTTTAAATTTGGATCGACGAGAATAATCGGAACTGGATTCGTGGTGTGCGCGGTATTTGGCGATCCGTCTGGATTGATCATCGTTTCACAATTGCCGTGATCTGCAATCACTAAAGTTGTATAATTGTTTTTTAAGGCCGATGTAATGACTTTTTCGACACATTGATCGACGGCTTCGCACGCTTTGATTGCCGCACTCATCACGCCTGTATGTCCTACCATATCACCATTGGCAAAATTGAGGCAGACAAAATCGACGTCGCCTTTTTCGAGTTCAGGAACCAAAGCGTCCGCGAGTTCAAACGCGCTCATTTCAGGCTGTAAGTCGTACGTGGCTACTTTTGGAGAGTTTTTTAAAATTCGGCTTTCGCCCGCAAAAGGCAATTCTCTCCCGCCAGAAAAGAAAAAGGTCACATGAGGATACTTCTCTGTTTCGGCTATTCGGATTTGTTTTTTGTGGTGTTCCTCCAAAACTTCACCTAAAGTTTCTGTGATATTATCTTTATTATACACGACTTTGACGTTTTGATAGCTTTCGTCATAGTTGGTCAAGGTTACATAGTACAAATTGAGTTTGTGCATGTTTTGTTCATGGAAATCCTTTTGTGAAAGTACTTCGGTGAGTTCTCTTCCGCGGTCGGTTCTGAAATTAAAGAAAATCACCACGTCATTTTCTTGTATGGTGGCTAGTGGGGAATCATTAGAATCAACCAGAACAATTGGATTGATAAACTCGTCGGTAATATTTTTCTCGTAGCTTGCCGCTATGGATTGCACCGCATTTTGAGATTTCTCACCGTTTCCATGGACTAATAAATCATAGGCAATTTTTACTCTTTCCCAGCGTTTATCCCGATCCATGGCATAATAGCGACCGACAATCGATGCTAATTTTACGTTGGTATTGGCAATGTAATCCTCAAGGTTTTGAATATAGGAAATTCCAGATTTTGGATCAACGTCACGACCATCAGTAAAAGCATGAACAAAAACCTTTTCTAATCCGAAATCTTTTGTCGCATCGATGAGACCACGCAAATGAGAGGTATGTGAATGCACGCCACCGTCTGAAACCAATCCGAGAAAATGCACCTTGACATTTTTGTCCTTGGCGTATTGAAAAGCGTCGATGAGAACAGGTTCTTTGCTCAGTGTTTTGTGTTCGACCGCCAAATTGATCTTGGCTAAATCTTGGTAAACGATTCGTCCGGCGCCGAGATTCATGTGACCGACTTCAGAATTTCCCATTTGTCCTTCTGGCAAACCTACGTTGAGACCGTCGGTGCGCAATTGTGCATTTGGATATTTTTGATACAATGAATTGATAAATGGAACATTCGCATTATCGATTGCGGAGACCTTTGGGTCGGGTGATTTTCCCCAACCGTCGAGAATCATGAGAATTACTTTTTTGTTCATAATTTTATTGAATTGCAAATTGTCTAATTTACTGCTGTTTTTTTTGTTTTCAATGCTTCAATATTTCTGTCTAATCGATTCAAATTTTTTGAAGTTTGAATGTTGATTAACGAACATCGAATATTGAACTGCGATGCCTTAGCCCTGATGGAAGCGGCATCCTTTTGTGCCATTGTTTACTTCGTCATTTCGCTCCGCTCGTGTGGCGCAAAAGATAGAGCGTACAGCAGGAAATAGCTACAAAAGTAACTAATATTACTTCTTTTTCAAGGAATTGTAATCGATAAAATAGCGCAGACTGATCGAGAAAATATGATTGACGTTTTCGTTATCTACAGCGTTTAAGAAATTGCGTTCGATATTGCGTCGGAATTGTCTTTCGAATAGTGCCGTATTGTTTCGGTAGAGCACGGTCACTTGACTTCCTGGTGCGAACCACCAATTGTAGGAAAGGT
>JBIKRP010000305.1:0-3383 GCA_044349145.1 Flavobacterium sp. | reverse complement strand
AGGCCTTGTAGCTTTTGTGCGATTCCATTAATGCGCGGCAAACACGTTTCACAACCCATTGAAAAATTAGTCAAAGAAGCGGAAGGATTGGCTCGTGATGGCGTGAAAGAATTGATTTTAATCGCGCAAGATTTGACCTATTACGGTTTAGATATTTATAAAAAAAGAAATTTGGGCGAATTGCTCGAAGCTTTAGTCAAAGTAGAAGGCATCGAATGGATTCGTTTGCACTACGCATTCCCAACAGGTTTCCCGATGGATGTTTTAGACATTATGAAACGGGAACCGAAGATTTGCAATTACATCGATATTCCGTTACAACATATTTCCGATTCGATTCTAAAATCGATGCGACGCGGAACGACTAAAGAAAAAACAACCAAATTATTACAAGATTTCCGTGCGGCGGTTCCTGGAATGGCAATTCGAACCACTTTGATTGTTGGTTATCCTGGTGAAACGCAGGAAGATTTTGAAATTCTAAAGGATTTTGTTCAAGAAATGAAATTCGACCGAATGGGATGTTTTGCCTATTCACACGAAGAAAATACGCATGCTTATTTGTTGGAAGATGACGTACCGGAAGAAGTGAAAAAAGCACGTGCTGAAGAAATCATGGAACTGCAATCGCAGATTTCTTGGGATTTAAATCAAGAAAAAGTAGGTCAAGTTTTCAAATGTATTATCGACAGAAAAGAAGGTGCTCACTTTGTGGGAAGAACCGAATTTGATAGTCCAGATGTAGATAATGAAGTGTTAATTGATGCTGCAAAACATTATATGAAAACAGGCGATTTTGCGATGATTAAAATAACAGAGGCAACCGAATTCGATTTATACGGAGAACCGGTTTAGGGTTGTATGTTGTACGTTATATGTTTTAAGTTAAAAATCAACCCAAAAACGTCCAACCTACAACCTACAACTTACAACAATCTACCCTTCAATCTTTGCCGAAAGTTCAAACCAACGTTCCTCTTTCTCCTCGATTTTTTTGATGATGACTTCTAGTTCTTTAGCTTTGCTCGCTATCGTATCGTCTGCTACTTTACCGTCTGAAAACAACTGCTCTATTTGCTTTTTCTCGTATTCCAAATCTTTGATTTCTCGTTCAATTTTTTGAAACTCTTTTTGCTCGTTAAAGCTCAAGCCTGACGTATTATTTTGTTGTTTCCAATCTTTCTTTTCGGATTTGTTTTCCTCTTTTTGAGCCACATCAGCGCTGTCTTCATAGGCTCTAAAATCGGAATAGTTGCCAGGAAAATCTTCAATCACGCCGTCGCCACGAAACACAAATAAATGATCGACAATCTTGTCCATAAAATAACGGTCGTGAGAAACCACCAACAAGCAACCGGGATAATCCAACAAGAAGCTTTCTAGTACATTTAAAGTCACGATATCCAAGTCATTGGTTGGTTCGTCGAGAATCAAAAAGTTCGGATTCTGAATCAAAACCGTACACAAATACAACCGTTTCAATTCGCCACCGCTTAATTTTTCAACGTAATCATGCTGCTTCTTGCGGTCGAATAAAAAGCGTTCTAACAACTGCCCAGCGGAAATAATTTTTCCTTTCGCAAGTGGAATAAACTCACCGTATTCTTTAATAATATCAATGACTTTTTGTCCAGGTTTTGGATTGATGCCGCTTTGTGTATAATAGCCAATTTTAATGGTGTCGCCTTTGATGACTTTGCCACTATCTAACGGAATCGTTCCAGTAATCAAATTCAAAAACGTCGACTTACCCGTTCCGTTTTTTCCAATAATACCAATGCGTTCTGCGCGTTGAAAATCGAAATTAAATCCATCCAAAATCACACGGTCTTTGAATTTTTTAGACACTTTGTGCATCTCAATAATCTTGCTGCCCATGCGCTCCATATTGATTTCGAGCTCAACGACATTTTCTTTACGTCGACTTTCCGCTTTCTGCTTAATTACGTAAAAATCATCCTGACGCGATTTCGATTTGGTCGTTCGCGCTTTCGGTTGACGGCGCATCCACGCCAATTCTTTGACAAATAAGTTCTGCGCTTTATCAATACTCGAATTTTCTGAGGCAATGCGCTCTTCTTTTTTCGCTAAATAATAAGAATAGTTGCCTTTATATTGATAGAGTTTTCCGTTATCGAGTTCAATAATTTCATTGCAAACACGCTCCAAAAAGAAACGGTCGTGCGTGACCATAAACAACGTAATATTTTCTTTGGCAAAGTAACTTTCTAACCATTCAATCATCTCTAAATCGAGGTGATTCGTAGGTTCATCGAGAATTAATAAGTCAGGACGATTGATCAAAATGATTGCTAACGAGAGTCGCTTTTTCTGTCCACCAGACATATTTTTGACTTTCAACTTAAAATCTTCCAACTTCAACTTGAACAAAATCTGTTTGAATTGCGTTTCAAAATCCCACGCATTGTGCTGGTCCATGAGGTCAAAAGCCCGCTGATACGCTTCTTCCTCTTCCGGATGTTCCAGCGCTTTTTCGTACTGCTCGATGACTTTCAGCACTTCATTATCCGAAGCGAAAATACTTTCCTCAATCGTCAATTCATCTTGCAGATTCGGCGTTTGAGATAGAAACGCCATCTTGATGTCTTTCCGCAAAACCACTTTTCCAGCATCGGGTTCATCCTCGCCCGTGATAATATTCATAATGCACGTTTTTCCAGAACCATTTTTGGCGATAAAAGCAATTTTCTGATCTTTATTGATGCCAAAAGACAGGTCTTCAAACAACGTGCGTTCGCCAAACGATTTCGAAATATTTTCTACAGATAAGTAATTCACAGGTGTAATTTTTGCGCAAAAGTAAGTGTTCCAATTGATAATTGATAATTAACAATTGACAATTAACCCCATTATCAATTATCAATTATTAATTACTAATTATTTTTGGGAGCTATTCCCGCTTTACGCTATATCTTTTTTGCTTGTCACCCCGAGCGCAGTCGAGGGGCTTTTACTCGGCAAAAAAGGATGCCGCTGCAATCGGGGCTATAATTGTACGTCCAAATCCGTGATTATCTGCTGAATCCGATTCATCCGCGTTCCATTCTAAATATCCACTAATCCAATAATCGAATAATCTAACAATCCATTATATTTGCCGCATGAAGATTTCCGTTATCATTCTCAACTACAACGTTTGCTATTTCCTAGAGCTCTGTGTGCTCAGTGTTCAAAAAGCACTCGAAAACATTGACGGTGAAATCATTGTCGTTGACAACAATTCTCCTGACGACAGTTGCGCAATGATGAAAAGCAGTTTTCCCGAGGTCACACTCATCGAAAACAAAACCAATGCTGGATTTCCCAAAGGCAATAACATTGGCGTGGCGCAAGCGAAAGGCGAGTATGTTTGCATTCTCAAT
>JBIKRP010000304.1:0-3397 GCA_044349145.1 Flavobacterium sp. | reverse complement strand
TGACCACGTTGGTCAAGGCGCCCGTCAAGTAGGTTCGACCTTCAAACCATTTGTTTACGCCACCGCCATAGAACAGCTCAACATGTCGCCTTGTGATTCGATCATCGACAGTCCATTTATGATTCATAAAGGACGCCACAACGTAACAGAAGATTGGGAACCAAAAAATTCGGATAACGAATATCGCGGTATGGTGACGCTAAAAAAAGCACTAGCGAATTCCATCAACACCGTATCGGCTAAACTAATTGATAAAGTGGGCCCCGAAGCTGTTGTCGAATTGACACATAAATTAGGCGTTAAATCAGAAATCCCACCACAACCATCAATCGCGTTAGGAGCTGTTGAAGTTACGGTCGAAGATATGGTCGCTGCTTACAGTACCTTTGCGAACGAAGGCGTTTACATCAAACCACAGTTCATCACACGTATTGAAGACAAAAACGGAGTGGTCATTTACGAGCCTTCTCCAGATTCGCATGATGTGCTCAATAAAGACATTGCTTTTGCGGTTATCAAATTGCTTGAAGGCGTTACCGAAGGAGGATCTGGCGCGCGTTTGCGTACACAAGGAGGCGGTCATGGTTACAACAGAGTAACTGGCTATCCGTATATGTTTACCAATCCAATTGCGGGAAAAACCGGTACCACGCAAAACCAATCCGACGGGTGGTTTATGGGAATGGTCCCGAATTTAGCTTGTGGTGTTTGGGTAGGTTGTGAGGATCGTTCGGCACGCTTTAAAGGCATCACCTACGGTCAAGGTGCCACTGCGGCACTGCCAATTTGGGCTATGTTTATGAAAAAATGTTATAAAGATGAAACGCTTCATGTTTCTAAATCAGAGTTTGAACGACCGGCCAATCTTTCGATAAAAGTCGATTGTTGGGCACCGGTAAAAGATACCACCGATTTTGAACAGAATACAGATGAATTTGAATTGTAATAGTTAGGAGCTTATTCCCGCTATTCACTCCCAATCTTTTTTTGTTTTTTGTCACACCGAGCGCAGTCGAGGTGCTTTTTCAAAAAACAAAAAAAGGATTTCCGCTACTATCGGGGCTAGGACATCCAACAACCAAAAACATAAAACTAAACTTTGTGCCTTAGTGGCAAAGAAACAATATGATCAATAAAAAAGTAAACTCAGTCCAAGAAGCACTACACGGAATCGAAAATGGCATGACACTTATGTTAGGCGGTTTCGGTCTTTGTGGTATCCCAGAAAATGCCATTGCCGAATTGGTGAAAAAAGGCACCAACAACTTAACTTGTATTTCAAACAATGCTGGTGTTGACGATTTCGGTTTGGGGTTATTGCTTCAAAAGAAACAAATCAAAAAAATGATTTCTTCTTATGTAGGAGAAAATGCAGAATTTGAACGTCAAATGCTCTCCGGCGAACTCGACGTTGAACTCATCCCGCAAGGAACTTTAGCGGAACGTTGTCGCGCAGCTCAAGCCGGAATACCCGCCTTCTATACGCCAGCCGGCTACGGAACTGAAGTCGCTGAAGGAAAAGAATCCCGTGAATTCAATGGCAAAATGCACATTATGGAACATGCTTTCAAAGCAGATTTCGCCATCGTAAAAGCTTGGAAAGGTGACGAAGCAGGCAATTTACTTTTCAAAGGAACCGCTAGAAATTTCAACCCATGCATGTGTGGTGCAGCCAAAATCACCATCGCTGAAGTCGAGGAATTAGTTCCTGTTGGCACACTCGATCCAAACCAAGTGCACATTCCCGGAATTTTAATTCAACGTATTTTTCAAGGAGAAAAATTTGAAAAACGAATCGAGCAACGTACAACAAGAAAAAGAGAATAGTCATGGCATTAGGAAAAGAAGAAATCGCAAAAAGAATAGCCCAAGAAGTAAAAGATCGTTACTACGTTAACTTAGGCATCGGAATTCCGACATTAGTGGCGAATTACGTTCGCACCGATATTTCCGTTGAATTTCAAAGCGAAAACGGTGTTCTCGGCATGGGACCATTCCCATTTGAAGGAGAAGAAGATGCCGACCTCATCAACGCCGGAAAACAAACGATCACTACTTTACCCGGAGCTAGTTTCTTCGATTCAGGATTTAGCTTTGGCATGATCCGCGGACAACACGTTGACCTTACCATTCTTGGCGCCATGGAAGTGGCCGAAAACGGCGATATCGCCAACTGGAAAATCCCTGGAAAAATGGTAAAAGGTATGGGAGGTGCTATGGATTTAGTGGCTTCTGCCGAAAACATTATCGTAGCCATGATGCACGTCAATAAAGCAGGCGAATCTAAAATTTTGAAACGTTGCACTTTGCCTCTAACAGGCGTTGGTTGTGTCAAGAAAGTAGTTACAGAATTAGCCGTTTTAGAAATTACACCCAAAGGATTCAAACTGTTAGAACGCGCTCCTGGTGTTTCTGTTGAACACATTATCGCATCCACCGAAGCCGACTTAATTATCGATGGAGAAATTCCAGAAATGGTTATTGATTAAGATAATCTAGTAAAACTTGCGAGGCGTTCCCAAAAGTATTTGTTTTTTCAATAATACTTACAGTACGCTTTTTATTGAGTTTATAGGTCAAATCAAATGCTGTGGTGAATAGTATGGCCGACAAAAACGGATTGTTGATGTAAAATACTAAAGCGTCCCGTGCTTTGTCGATGGTGTAAATTTCAATCTGCTCTTCTTGCTGGTATTTATATTTGAGTTCCATTTTTAACACGCCATTTTCAACAATCGGGCGAACATAAATATTCATCAAATCGGTATTGCCTATTGTTTTTGCTAAAGTTAATTTGGCAAAAGTACCATCCGCTAAACTGGTTTTCACTTGATTATAAAACTCGGTGAAGGATTCGGTAAATGACATTATTTTTGAAATTATGTTTTAAAAAAACCATCCTGCGACGAAAATCGCGGTAATCACACAAATCACATCAACTATAAGCATCGTGCCCAAAGCGTAACGGGTGTTTTTAATATTGACCGAGCCAAAATACACAGCAATTACATAAAACGTGCTCTCGGCGCTACATTGGAAAATGCTACTTAATCTTCCTGTCATGGAATCAGCACCAAAGGTATTCATCGAATCGATCAAAAATCCTCTTGATCCCGCTGAGCTAAAAGGTCGAAGCAGCGCCACTGGCAATGCATCTGTAATTTCCTTACTCACGCCCATATTCGAAAATCCAAACGCGATCCAGTTGCTGATGATTTCAAATAAACCACTGTTCCTGAATAAAGAAATCGCCACCAACATTCCCAATACATAGGGAAAAATAGTAACGCCAGTTTTAATACCATTGTTGGCTCCAGAAACAAAAGCTTCGAAAACAGTGGTTTTTGCCTCCGCAAATTTCCTCTCTTTCATAAAAGAAAATATCAAAGTAAACGCA
>JBIKRP010000303.1:0-3402 GCA_044349145.1 Flavobacterium sp. | reverse complement strand
AAGGGCGTGGTTGATGAAGCGGAATCATACCAAACTACTCCTCCCCCAGTGTCCGTAGCCACCAAATTAGCAACGGTCGGAGAACTGGGCGCGAATTGAATATCGCAAAAAGTCTGAGGACTCACTACCGTCGGACACTGACCATAGGATACCGCAATGGAAAAGAAGAAAAAGAAAAATAGTATTTTTTTACTAAGAGTATTAATTCTCATAAGCATCACAAATTGACCAATTAAGAAATTTAAAAAAACTATTGAATAGCGTTTTTATAATAAAAATCTACTGTTTTTAACATCCTGACAAGCGATCAAACCAGACAGAATTATTCGAAAAACCATAGTTTAAATTACAGAACTATATTACTTCATTTTACCTTTTCAAATTTTGGCTTTTTTATATATTATGAACAAAATCATTAACAATTTGTTAAAAACAATAAAAGAACTTTTTTAACTTAAATTAATAAAAAACAAACACTTGGACTAAATTCAACTAGTTTATCAACATATTTTTGAAATTGAACAAACCCTAAGAAGTAACGCCTTTACTGTAGGTGATACTAAAAAAAACTCCAAAAACAAATTTTGGAGTTATGAGAAAGCGAAATTCGCTCAAATTGCCCGGAGAATTAAATACAAAGAGGCTCTACCTTTCACCTTTTTCTGCGTAATTCACTATATTATAAACGATAATGAAATTTTTGTGATTGATATACAGTTGCTTTCTGTTATTTTGATTTTTCCTCGTGATAATTGACAAAGTAAAAGGAACTCCGTCATCATCTTTGCACGAAAAAGGATAAATCAAATCGCTATCATTTTCTTCTTTCTCCTCGTAGCTCAAAATATCATAAAGTTGAATTTCTTGTGAATAAATGATAAACCTATTTTTTGTGGTGTCAAGCGAGATAATGATAGAAGTATCTTGCAAATCAGACCATTTACCCCATTCTCCCTTTTCATCTTTTGCCATGACGCTAAAACCTGTCGTTTGAAACTTATAGGTCTGACAATAAACCTGAAGAAGCGGTACTAAAAATAACATCAAACCGAACCAATATTTTGCTTTCATGTATTTACTTTTTTATTCTCTTTAAAAGTCTAGTGAATCAAGCTCTTGCTTCGCCATCGTAAATTCGGACATGACGCTATTAATTATTTGACTAACAGGAATGATTTCATCAATCAATCCTGCGATTTGTCCAATTTCCAATTCTCCTTCAACCAAATCTCCTTCAAACATCCCTCTCTTCGCCCTCGCCCTTCCTAACAAAATTTTCAATTCTTCGGTTGTTGGACATTTCTCGTACAACGCTTGCAAATCATTAAAAAATTTGTTTTTAATTAATCGAACAGGTGCGAGCTCTTTTAATGTCAGTTGGGTTCCACCTTCCTCTACTTCCAAAATGGTTTTCTTAAAATTCTCATGAGAGGATGACTCGACAGAGGCCGCAAATCGACTTCCCATCTGAACCCCATCAGCGCCCAAAACCATAGCCGCCAACATCCCTCTTCCCGTCGCAATGCCTCCTGCTGCAATCAATGGAATAGTAATATTCCTTTTGACCATTGGGATTAAAGTCAGGGTGGTCGTTTCTTCTCTCCCGTTGTGACCGCCCGCTTCAAAACCTTCAGCAACAACTGCATCTACGCCTGCTTCTTGCGCTTTAAGTGCAAATTTTGAACTGCTAACGACATGCACAACGGTAATTCCGTTTTCCTTCAATAAAGAAGTCCAAGTCTTTGGATTACCCGCGGACGTAAAAACAATCTTCACGCCTTCTTCAATAATAATTGAAATAATTTCTTCAATATTGGGATACAGCATCGGAACATTAACACCAAAAGGTTTATCGGTAGCTTTTTTGCATTTTTGAATATGCTCCCGCAAAACTTCCGGATACATAGAGCCCGCTCCAATCAAACCTAAACCGCCTGAATTGCTAACAGCGCTGGCAAGCTTATATCCACTGTTCCAAATCATTCCGCCTTGAATGATGGGATATTGAATTTTGAAAAGCTCCGTAATTCTATTCATTATCGAATGGTTATTTTTCCGGATTGCGTAGCACTACCGCTTTCAATTTTATACAGATACATACCCGACGAAAAATCACCAAGTGCTATACTTTTGTTGTCACTAGTTAATTCTCTAGATACCATCAACTGACCCATCATATTATAGAGAGAAATTGTCCCTTTCTCGTATCCAGCTGGAAATGCAATCGAAACAGAATCTGTAGCGGGATTTGGATAAATCATAAACTTTCCTTTATCCACAGTATTTACGTTTAACAAACCAGTATTCAATGCTAGGTTAAAATCTGGAATTCCATACCCCAATTCATTTGTTGGATTATTATAAATACTTGCGGATTCTTTAATCAACTGGATGATTTCCGAATTGGTTGCATTGGGTAAAGCTTGCCATAAACAAGCTACCATTCCAGCGGTAATTGGACCTGAAAATGAGGTGCCGCTTGCAGTCGTAATATTGCCACTAGTCGAAGATAAAACAGACTGTTGTCCTTGTGCCACAACATCGGGCTTTACCCTTCCATCGAATGAAGGACCTTGAGAACTAAAAGTAGCATAATCTCCAGCTGCATTCACAGCACCAATAGCCAATGCATTTATTGCATCCGCTGGCGCAGAGATGTAAAACCATGGACTGTTTCCGGAATTTCCAGCGGAATTAACACAGACCATTCCACGGCTAAAAGCAACATCTAGTCCTCTGGAAATGAAGGTGGTCGTCCCATTCATATCCGCGTAGGTGAAATTATAATTCGGATTATCAAACTCTGTATAACCTAATGAAGTATTAATGATATCCACGCCCAAACGATCCGCTTCTTCTGCCGCTTCTACCCACAACGACAATTCTAGCGGCCATTCGTTGGCGCCATCTTCAGTGATAAACAAATAGTAAGAAGCATCAGGAGCTGTTCCGACCAATTCATTGTCTTTGAATCCACCCATAGTTGACAAAACCAACGTTCCGTGAGAAATTCCAGTGTAAAAATCAGGATTGCGATTGACGTAATCATAACCTCCCAAAATTTGATTATTATCCCGCAACCTAGAAAACGTAGAAGCCGTATTAACCCCAGGAAAACCGCCGTCCATCACCGCAATGATCTTTCCCGCTCCGGTGAAATTCTGTTGATGCAACAGTTGCCCGTTTAGCATTTCTATTTGATTGGCAGAACTTCCATAATTAAAGAGTACATCCGTTTCAAAGACCTTATGCACCTTTTTTATTTTTTTCTTTGGAACCATTGTTCTTAATGGATTATTCAGCAATCGATTGGCAAAGTCAACGCGCTCAACAAAACTCAAATCAGTCAATGCACGTATGTCATTTTCCGATCCTTGGATGTGCAATGCATTAAACCATTTT
>JBIKRP010000302.1:0-3415 GCA_044349145.1 Flavobacterium sp. | reverse complement strand
ATGAGGCGCACTGTATTTCGGAATGGGGACACGATTTTCGTCCAGAATACAGAAACCTCCGCAGTATTATCAAACAATTAGGGGACGTTCCGGTCATTGGGCTAACGGCAACTGCCACTCCCAAAGTACAAGAAGATATTTTGAAGAATTTGGACATGTCAGACGCCACCACCTTCAAAGCTTCTTTTAATCGACCTAATTTATTTTATGAAGTACGCACGAAGACCAAAAATATCGAGTCGGATATCATCCGATTTATCAAACAGCACAAAGGAAAATCAGGAATTATTTATTGCTTAAGCCGTAAAAAGGTAGAAGCCATTGCGGAAGTATTGCAAGTAAATGGGATTAGTGCAGTTCCGTACCACGCTGGTTTAGATGCCAAAACCAGAGCCAAACATCAAGATATGTTTTTGATGGAAGATGTAGATGTTGTTGTTGCGACGATTGCCTTCGGGATGGGTATTGACAAGCCCGACGTGCGCTTTGTGATCCATCATGATATTCCAAAATCCTTAGAAAGTTACTATCAAGAAACGGGTCGCGCTGGTCGTGATGGAGGAGAAGGTTACTGTATGGCGTACTATTCCTACAAAGATGTGGAAAAACTAGAGAAATTTATGTCAGGGAAACCAGTTGCTGAACAAGAAATTGGTTTTGCGCTATTGCAAGAAGTAGTTGCTTACGCTGAAACCTCGATTTCTCGACGTAAGTTTCTTTTGCATTATTTCGGAGAAGAATTCGATGGTGAAAATGGCGATGGTGCGGATATGGATGATAATGTTCGAAACCCAAAATCGAAGGTCGAAGCAAAAGATCAAGTAGTAAAATTGCTTGAAGTGGTTCGCGGTACAAAACACTTGTATAAGTCAAAAGAGATTATATATACATTAATAGGACGTATTAACGCAGTAATTAACGCGCACAAGACCGATACGCAACCATTCTTTGGTTTAGGGAAAGACTTTGAAGAGCGCTATTGGATGGCCTTGATCCGGCAGGTATTAGTTGATGGACTACTTTCGAAAGATATCGAGACCTACGGTATTTTGAAAGTGACTGAAAAAGGATTGGATTTTATCAAAAACCCAGTTTCTTTTATGATGTCGGAAGACCATGAGTATAATGAAATGGAAGATGAAGCGATTGTGACTGCTGCAAAATCTTCTGGCACAGCGGATGAGGCTTTAATGAGCATGTTAAGAGACTTGCGCAAGAAAGTGGCAAAAAAATTAACTGTTCCTCCTTTTGTTGTTTTCCAAGACCCATCGCTAGAGGACATGGCTTTGAAGTATCCTATTTCTATTGAAGAATTGACAAACATTCATGGCGTTGGCGAAGGAAAAGCAAAAAAATACGGAAAGGAATTCGTCGAGCTCATCAGTCGATATGTGGATGAAAATGACATTATCCGTCCCGATGATTTAGTAGTGAAATCAACCGGTGCTAATTCAGCCAATAAGCTTTATATCATTCAAAATATTGATAAAAAACTTTCTCTCGATGATATCTCTAGAGGAAAGGGAATGAATATGGAGGCTTTGATTAAAGAAATGGAGCAGATTGTGTATTCTGGAACCAAACTCAACATCAGATATTGGATTGACGAAATGTTGGATGACGATCAGCAGGAAGAAATTCACGAATACTTTATGGAGTCTGAATCCGACAATATTGAGGATGCACTCAAAGAGTTTGATGGCGATTACGATATTAATGAATTGCGTTTGATGCGTATTAAATTTATTAGCGAAGTGGCTAATTGATTATGAATTACGAATTACGAATTGGGAATTGGGAATTAGGAATTAGGAATTGGGAATTAGGAATTGGGAATTGGGAATTAGGAATTGGGAATTAGGAATTGAGAATTAGGAATTAGGAATTAGGAATTAGGAATTGGGAATTGGGAATTGGGAATTAGGAATTGGGAATTAGGAATTATGATGTAGGTAATTTGTAATTTTTAATTCGTAATTGTATAAATTTCACCTCGATGGGGTTTTAAAGCATCCCGAACTACAATCATATTTGCTTCTTCCACCACCATATAAGCGATGGCATGCATGTCATTGATAATCTCAAATCCAGTGATATTTAAGGTGATTTTTTCTGTTTGAATGTATTCTTTCAAATGAATTTCATGGTGTTCTGCAATTTTTGCAGCCACGGGACCGCGGAAATCCCAGATGAGTTTAATTTGTCTTGACATTTTTCTTGCAAAGATAATTTATGCGATAGTTATTTTGATATATTTGAAATAAAAATAAACTTATGAAAAACAATTACTTAAGATTTAATTCTGTTGTTAAAGGAGCTTTCATGTTGCTTTTCTCTTTTGCAACTCAAGCGCAAAATGATTATTCTGTCATTCCAATTCCTTATCAAGTTTACACTGCAACTGTACCTGTTCAAGGTACGAATGATGACCAACTTTCGCTCGCCATTCCTTTGACTTTCGATTTCGATTTTTATGGAACAACTTATAATCAAGTCAACATAGGTACAAACGGATATATCAGTTTTACCCCTAGTGTTGGAGGAGGACTTTCGCCTTGGCAATTTGATTCAACCATCCCTGATGCCACTTTCGAAGTAAAAAATTCTTTCTTGGGATGTTATCATGATATGAATAATGCCAACGGTGAAGGCACGCTGACTTATGGTGTTGTTGGAAGCGCGCCTTACAGAAGATTTGTTGTTTTGTTTGATAATCACTCTTTATTTTCCTGTACCACTTTGAAGAGTTCATTCCAAATGATTTTGTATGAGACGCTAGATATTATGGATGTACAGATTATTGATAAGGAGACTTGTACTGGATGGAACGCGGGTCGTGCAGTAACGGGAATTATTGATCAATCTGGATTGTTTGCTGTAACACCACCGAATAGAAATACAAGTTCATGGACCGCTTTTCAAGAAGGATGGCGTTTTCAAAGACCATTTTCTACAACTTCTTATTTGTTTGCCAAATGTGACGATGATGCCGATGGAATCGTAGCCTTCAATTTACAAGTGGCTCAAAATGATTTATTTGCTGCGAACCCGACGTTGGTTACTTTTTACAGTAATGAAACCGATGCGATTTCACAAACCAATGCAATTTCGAATTTAAATTATACCAATACGACTGCCAACTTAGAAACCCTATACGCAAATGTGAATGGCGAAGTCAAATCAATCATACTTCGCGTAATTGACTGTGCAAACGATTATGATTTGGATTCTGTTGATACTGCCAATGAAGATTTGAATGCCGACACCAATTTGGCAAACGACGATACAGATTTAGACGGTATTCCTAATTTTATTGACAATGACGATGATGGAGATTTAATTCTTAGTGAAGTAGAATATGTTTTTGCCAGAAGTGCATCGAGTGCATTAGTTATTTTAGACACCGATAACGACG
>JBIKRP010000427.1:0-3426 GCA_044349145.1 Flavobacterium sp. | reverse complement strand
AATCTGAAGTGGCAAAACGACCTCCATCAAGCGGCACTAACGGACGCAATTCTGGTGGAATAACTGGAACTACTTTCATGATCATCCATTCCGGACGATTTTCACGGTTCAAGTTTGATTCACGGAAAGACTCTACAACTTGTAGTCTTTTTAAGGCTTCCGTTTTACGTTGTTTAGACGTTTCGTTGTTTGCTGAGTGACGCAATTCGTAAGATAAAGCATCTAAATCGATACGTGCTAGCAAATCCATTATACATTCTGCTCCCATTTTGGCAACAAATTTATTAGGATCGAAATCATCTAAATATTGGTTTTCTTGTGGAAGTGAATCAAGGATATTAAGATACTCTTCCTCAGTTAAGAAGTCCAATCTCTGAATTGATTCTCCTTCTGCATTTTTGGCAATACCAGCTTGAATAACTACATATCTTTCGTAGTAGATAATCATATCTAATTTCTTAGAAGGCAAACCAAGAATGTATCCTATTTTGTTAGGAAGTGAACGGAAATACCAGATATGAGCGATAGGCACCACAAGATTGATGTGTCCTACTCTATCACGACGTACTTTTTTCTCCGTAACTTCAACGCCACAACGGTCGCAAATGATTCCTTTATAACGGATTCTTTTGTATTTACCGCAAGCACATTCAAAATCTTTTACTGGACCGAAAATACGTTCGCAGAAAAGACCATCACGTTCTGGTTTGTGGGTTCTATAATTGATAGTTTCTGGCTTCAAAACTTCTCCTCTTGACTCAGCCAAGATCGATTCTGGTGAAGCCAATCCAATCGAAATTTTGTCGAATCTTTTGATTGGATTTTTATCTTTATTGTTATTTCTATTATTCATCATAGTCGTACTATTGAATTATTTTGAAATTGAAAACTTTGTTGTTAGTTGTAAGTTATAGGTTGTAAGTTAAAAGGAATGAACCTACAACATACAACCTAGAACCGTCAACATTTTTATTCTTCTAAACGGATATCAAGACCAAGACCTTTCAATTCGTGCATCAATACATTGAATGATTCAGGCAATCCTGGTTCTGGCATGGTTTCTCCTTTTACGATAGCTTCGTAAGTTTTGGCTCTACCAATTACGTCATCCGATTTTACGGTTAAGATTTCTCTTAAGGTACTTGATGCACCGTAAGCTTCTAATGCCCAAACCTCCATCTCTCCGAAACGTTGACCTCCGAATTGCGCTTTTCCTCCAAGAGGTTGTTGCGTAATCAAAGAGTATGGTCCGATAGAACGCGCGTGCATCTTATCATCAACCATATGCCCTAGTTTCAGCATATAGATAACTCCAACAGTTGCAGCTTGATGGAAACGTTCTCCAGTTCCACCATCATAAAGATAAGTATGACCGAAACGTGGAATTCCAGCTTCGTCTGTCAATTCGTTGATTTGATCTAAAGTAGCACCGTCGAAAATAGGAGTCGCAAATTTGCGCCCTAAGTTCATTCCAGCCCAACCTAAAACCGTTTCGTAAATCTGACCGATGTTCATACGAGAAGGTACACCCAGTGGATTCAATACGATATCTACAGGAGTTCCGTCTTCTAAGAAAGGCATGTCTTCATGACGAACGATACGAGCAACAATACCTTTGTTTCCGTGACGTCCTGCCATTTTATCACCCACTTTCAACTTACGTTTTTTAGCGATGTAAACTTTAGCCAATTTCAATATTCCTGCTGGCAATTCATCACCTACTGTAATTGTAAATTTCTCTCTACGCAAAGCCCCTTGAAGATCATTCAACTTGATTTTGTAGTTGTGGATCAAGTCGTTTACCATTTTATTGGTAGCGTCATCGGCAACCCATTGACCTGAACTTAAGTGAGCGAAATCTTCAACCGCGTATAACATTTTTTGCGTGTATTTCTTGCCTTTTGGCAATACTTCTTCACCCAAATCATTCATGACACCTTGCGAAGTTTTTCCGTTTACGATCAAGAATAATTTCTCTACTAGTTTGTCTTTCAATTCAACAAATTTCGTTTCAAATTCCATTTCTAAAGTGCCTAAAGCATCTTTATCTTGAGTACGCTTGCGTTTATCTTTTACCGCTCTTGCGAATAATTTTTTATCTAAAACTACACCGTGTAATGATGGAGAAGCTTTTAATGAAGCATCTTTCACATCACCCGCTTTGTCTCCAAATATCGCACGAAGTAATTTCTCTTCTGGCGTTGGATCTGACTCACCTTTTGGTGTAATTTTTCCGATCAAAATGTCGCCAGGTTTTACTTCAGCTCCAATTCTAATCATACCGTTTTCATCTAAGTCTTTAGTAGCCTCTTCAGAAACGTTTGGAATGTCGTTCGTCAACTCTTCGTTACCCAATTTCGTATCTCTTACTTCAAGTGAGTAATCATCAACGTGGATTGAGGTAAAGATATCATCACGAACTACTTTTTCAGAAATTACAATCGCATCCTCGAAGTTGTACCCTTTCCATGGCATGAACGCTACTTTTAGGTTTCTACCCAAAGCTAATTCTCCATTTTGCGTGGCATATCCTTCCGACAATACTTGACCTGCAACAACGCGATCACCTTTTCTTACGATAGGTTTCAAGTTGATACTTGTACTTTGATTGGTTTTTCTAAATTTAATTAAATTGTATGTTTTCTCATCCGCTTCAAAACTTACCATACGCTCTTCTTCAGAACGATCGTATTTAATGGTGATGATATTAGCATCAACGTATTCAACTACTCCAGGTCCTTCAGCATTAATCAAGACTCTAGAATCCGAAGCTACTTGACGCTCTAAACCAGTTCCAACAATTGGAGCTTCAGGACGCAATAATGGTACGGCCTGACGCATCATGTTTGATCCCATCAAGGCACGGTTCGCATCATCATGTTCCAAGAACGGAATCAACGAAGCTGAAATCGAAGCAATTTGATTTGGTGCAACGTCAGTGTAATGAACTTGTCCTGGATCAACCACTGGGAAATCGCCTTCTTCTCGGGCAATAACTTTATCAGCAGTAATTTTTCCTGAATTGTCCATGGCAATGTTTGCTTGAGCAATCATTTTTCCTTCTTCTTCTTCAGCGCTCAAATAGATTGGAGTAGAATCTAAATCGACTTTACCATTCGTCACTTTACGATACGGTGTCTCGATGAATCCCATTCCATTAACTTTCGCGTAAACTCCAAGAGACGAAATCAAACCAATGTTTGGACCCTCAGGTGTTTCAATTGGACACAAACGTCCGTAGTGCGTATAGTGAACGTCACGCACTTCAAACCCGGCTCTTTCACGTGAAAGTCCACCTGGTCCAAGGGCTGATAATCTTCTTTTGTGGGTAATCTCCGCAAGTGGATTCGTTTGATCCATAAACTGAGACAACTGATTGGTTCCGAAGAAAGAGTTGATTACGGATGACAATGTTTTTGCATTGAT
>JBIKRP010000301.1:0-3431 GCA_044349145.1 Flavobacterium sp. | reverse complement strand
AAGGCAAACTAGAGTTTGCAGTACATATCAGTAAGAACTTGGTGCACAAAGAACGTTTTTATACGACACATCAGGTGTATGACAAAGACCATTTGATACATCAGATATTGGGACTCGCACTGAATATTGTAGCACAATGTTCTAAAGGGAATTTTTTGTATGGCAAATGTAAATCAGTACAGTTAGACTTTTCAGAGGTGCAAAACATTTCGGTAACAGAAGCTACCTTTAGCCAACTGCCTAAGAATAGAAAAACAGCTCCTTATGAAACCGCGTTATCAATAGCACGATTGATTATTTTAAATTTTGCTCCGAATATTTCAAGCGGTAATGAACGGATGTTGGCCTTATTGTTTGATATGAATTCGCTATGGGAGGAATATGTTCTAATTCGACTAAGGCAAGCTCAAGATAGCAAAGGGGTGGTCGTAGAAGGTCAGCAGTCAAAAGCATTTTGGAATGGCATCAGCATTCGCCCAGATATAGTAATCCTAAAAGGAAAAGACGAAGAAAAACAGACCTTTGTTATCGACACCAAATGGAAAAACATGAATTATAGTCAACCAAGTACAGACGACCTACGCCAAATGTACGTATACAATGAGTACTGGCAATCGGATAAAGCGATGCTTCTATATCCTTCCAATACGACCTCTTTTGAAGAAAAGGATTTCAAGAAATTTAATACATTTGACGGAAAAGAGCAGCATCACGCTTGTGGATTGGGAAAAATTTCTATTTTTAAAGAGGGAACAAATCTTTTAGATGATAGGATTGGAGAGTCGATTATGGAGTGGTTCATTTGATTTCAACCTATTAAATATCAAACGAAATTTGAAAAAACGCATTGTATCCTCAACACAGTATTTTAAACTTTTTATTCCGCATATCAGTTTTTTTAATCAGAATTATGCACAGTCTAACGCTTATAATCATGAAAAAAATAATTAGTAGAAATTATTTCATAGCTATTTTCCTTACCCTATTTTCTATTGGAAATGCACAAAAAATATCACTTGCAGAGCTTCACTCCATTTGCACCAACAAAAACTGGGAAACTTCAAACAAATATCTGATATCGAAGGGTTGGGATTTCTACAATTCCTCAGTTGGTGATGACGAACATTACAATACCATTAGTTGGTCATTTGAAAAATCAAGAATTGATGATACCAAAGCAAATGGTTGGTTCTACATATATACTTACGATGGATTGCCAAACAAGGTAATTTATCGATTTAGACAAAAAGAATATTATAGATCATTAATTCAGCAAATTCAGGCAGCAGCATATAAACTAGAGGGCGAGGAAATTAACGAAAATACCGTTGTTGCAACCTATAAAAACCCAAAGTACATTATCGAATTAAGTTACGAACGTGTAGATGAAGACGAATATAGCTATGGCGGAAGTTATACAGTATATAATTTACAAGTCTACAAAAAAGGTGGGATTTACGATCCAAACAATGGGAAGAAATACGATTTTGATGAATACGGAAATATTTCCGCTTCCTATTTTTTAAAAGAGGGAAAAATTGATGGAGAACTTAATTTTTTTAATCCCAACGGAACGATAAGAAGGACGATTTCCGTGAAAAATGGTATAGAAAACGGCTTATCTACTGAATACATCTACCGCGACGTCAATGATTCTCTTGCTGTTGTACTTGGTAAAGTAAAAGGGCAAGTTAATGATGGTAAAAAAACTGGAAAATGGCAAACCATTCTTTTAAAAGATGACGTCGAATATGAATTAGGTTATCAAACTTACGTTAATGACAGCAGAAATGGTCCCTTCCAAAAAGTTATTAATGATACCATCATTTATAGTTCCTATAAAAATGACATGATTGATGGAAAATATACAGTTTTTAGAGATTTAAAAAGGATAATGGAAGGCAGTGTTGCAGAAACCGATAGCACAAAATTAAGGAAAGTCACGACTGGTTTTTTCTCAAATAATAAAAGAACCGGATATTGGAAAAATTATGATTTGAGCGGAACGCTGATTAGCGAGGGAAATTATGCGGACAGTTTAAAAACAGGAAAATGGAAATACTACAATCCTAAAATCATTGATAACAACAATAATGCTCTTGACTACTCAGGAAAATTATGTCTAGAAGAAAATTATCGTAACGATAAACTAAATGGCGAATGCATCCGCTACTCGTATTTTGAAGATATTGAAGTTCCTTGTGATGACGACAAAGAAAAAACTTGTACTGAGAAAAAGTTTATCAAAATACTGGAAAAAAGCAATTACCTTGAAGATGAGTTAAATGGCTCATATGAATTTTTGAATGACCAAAATGAAATACTCGCTAAAGGTATTTTCTTGATTGGTAAAGAAAATGGAAAATGGCTCCTAAAAAATGAAAGTCCAGTTATCAAATGGAAAGGGATTACTAATGAAATTGGGAACTTTTCCTATGGTGAAAAACAAGGCGAATGGAATAGATATGACGATGATAACCAACTGCTTGAAAAATATTACTATATCAATAGTCAGCTAGAAGGCGAGCACCTATTATTTAGTAAAGGTCGAGTGAGTGAAAAAAGAAAATTCTTAAAAGATCAAATGACAGAACTAAAAGTGTTAGACAATGCAGAAAATCCTATTACAGAATATAGCTTATCTGATGTTTCCCCAACGAAATACACGTGCAAAAAAACGGAAAGAGCTGCTGATGGGTACTACATAAAAACCTATAGTGTGAATCGCATATCTAATGATATTATCCCCTTCACTTTCAAGATTGACTTTGAATTATTATCAGAAAAAAATAAAACGCTGGATGGGTTCTACCAATACGAGTCATTAGATCGTAAATTAATCGAGGAAGGCAATTATAAGAATAATACTAAAGTAGGAACATGGATTTATAATTACTATGATCAAAATATAAAGACCGAATTTGAATATAATCTCTATGGAATTATCCAAAAAGAATCATACTTCAATATAAAAAAACAAGAACCATTCTCTGGCGAATTTATTTATAAGACTACAAATTCCGATGTTATTGAAGAACGAAAAATAAAAGATGGTGTGCGTCACGGTACAACAAGATATAAAGATGCGAATGACAAGACGATAAAAAAAGAATCATATAAGGAGGGAATTTTAAAGGAATAAACGCGATAGCTCGGATTTGCACCCGAGCGTAGCGAACGGACGAAGTAATCCGTGCCCAATCAACTATCAAAAAATCAACGTAAATTTCAAAACCTATTTAATATATTTGGACTAAATAGCGCAATATGACCTCCATCGCATTCATTGATACTGAAATTGATCCCAAGAGCCAAAAGGTTCTTCACATAGGTCGCATCAAACGAAGTTTCAACCTAACTAGATATAGCGTCATAAAAATAGCCGATTTACTATGATATTGTCAATTACAATCATACTTATACTAGCACTT
>JBIKRP010000300.1:0-3432 GCA_044349145.1 Flavobacterium sp. | reverse complement strand
AACTTTTTCTTGAAGCGCAATCAAACCGGTCAAGATCTTAAATGGGGAACCCGGAGGATACTCTGCTAACAATCCTCTATCATATAGCGGTTTGGCAATGGAATCTCGGTATAATTTCGTGTAATTTTTAGATCGTTGTCTTCCTACTAAAATTGCAGGATCGTAGGACGGAGCGGTAACTAATGCTAGAATTTCACCTGTCTGCGGTTCAATAGCCACAATTCCTCCTCTTTTGTTAATCATCAATTCCTCGCCATATTTTTGAAGCTCCGCATCAATGGAAAGATGAATGTCTTTTCCTTGAACGGCTATAGTGTCATATTTTCCTTCTTTATACGAGCCAATTTCGCGATTGTATTTGTCTTTTTGAATATATTTCACTCCTTTTATTCCTCGCAAGGTTATCTCGTAACTCTCCTCAACTCCTTGTTTTCCGAGTAAGTCGCCGCTATTGTAATACGGATTTTTTTCAATAGTTTTTTCATTGGCTTGGGTTATAAATCCGAAGACATTGGCGCCAAATTTTACCTGATAATCACGTAATGACCGCTTCTGAATATAAAATCCTGGAAATTTTCGAATCTTTTCTTGAAAAGCCGCATATTCCAATTTGTTTAATTGAGGTAAGAAAACAGAAGGCAATCTGGGACTATACACTTTGGCTTTAGCAATAATTTTTATAAAATCTTCTTTGGAGACATTTAATAAATGGCAGAACTCCAACGTGTCGATGTTCTTCATTTCCCTCGGGATAACCATTATATCATAAGAAGGCTGGTTTGCAACAAGAAGCTCTCCATTTCTATCGTAAATGTATCCTCTTTCTGGATAATCATACTGAATTTTTATCGCGTTATTGTCTGACTTAAGCTTGAAGGAATCGTCAATAATTTGCAAGTAAAATAGCCGTAATACCAGCAATATTGCTGCGATGATAATAACAGTTGGCAACAATACTTTTCTCATCTTTTATTGGGCTTGATTAAATATATTATGAGAATACAGATTATTAATGTGAAAATGGTGCTAACAAAAGTTTTAAGGATGATTTCAAATAGAAAACTTACACGAAAAACTTCAAGTATAAATAGAACTAAGTGATGCAGTACCACCGCTATCGCTAGAAATGAGAATCGTTCTGGTGTCAAAACATCGTTTAATCGTACAGTTTGATATTCATAACTCAAACCGAATGAGAACTTAAAAATATAGGGTCGATAGTACGCCAGCAACAAGGATGCAGCGGCATGAACTCCTCCAGAATTACAAAACATATCTAGAATAAGTCCCAAAAAGAAACTGGCTACTAAAAGTCCAGTTTTATTACCATTTACAGGATACAAGATAATAAACAAGATATATGGATAAGGATTGATATATCCTAGAAAATCTAAGTTATTGAAAATAAGAATCTGGGCCGCCAGTAGCAGTACAAATCTCGCGATATTTACTAATACTGCGCTATTCATTTTCTTTCTTTTCTAGGTTGAGGATTTCTTCTCGATCTTTGCTTTTTATGATGTAAACATGCCCTAGATTGGTCATGTCGTTAAAAAGTTTGATGTTTAAAGTATAATAGTTTGTTTTGTTGTCGACGTAAATATTGTTGATTGTTCCAACACCAATATTTTCAGGAAAGATTACCGATTGACCACCAGTCACGATGGTATCTCCTTTTCGTACAGAAGCCAATCGAGGGACATCAATCAATTGTACAAAACCAGTACTTTTTCCGTTCCACACTAGTGAACCAAAATGATTGGACTTCTTTATCTTGGCATTTATCTGAGATTTTACATTCAAAATACTGATGACTGTTGCGTAATTCTTAGAAGTTTTATCTACAATTCCAATAATACCAGAACTATTAATTACACCCATGTCTGACTTTACACCAGCAGCACTTCCACTATTTATGGTGAGATAATTTTCGTATACGTTATAAGAATTGTGAATGACTTTCGAAACAATGATGTCAGCGTTTCTTACCCCTTTGATGGAGTCAATTTTCGGGAAAGTGGTGGTGTCCTTAGCATTAAAAATGATGCTTTTCAATCTCGCGTTTTCAATCGCCAATGCCTCGTTTTGATTCTTAAGGTTCAAATATTCACTAACATTATTGATTCGTTCATAGACGCCACCGCTCAAGAAATTCGCAGAGCTAATCACTTTGCTTCTATGATAGGAATGAGATTGAATAGTGAAGACTAACGAAACCACCAAAAGCAGCAAAAACAGCAATCGATAGCTGTTTTTAAATATAAAAATAAATATTTGCTGCATCTTGTTCTAAATATTTAAAATGTCAAATTCCAAATTCCAACGCAACGGCTGATTGATGTTTTGGAATTTGGAATTTCATTATTGCAATTTTATTTAATAAGGATACTTCTAAATTTCGGAATGTTTTTCAATGCCATTCCAGTTCCTCTAACTACCGCTCGCAAAGGATCTTCAGCAATATAAACCGGCAAGTCCGTTTTTTGAGAAATACGTTTGTCTAAGCCTCTTAACATGGATCCACCGCCAGCTAAATAAATTCCTGTATTATAAATGTCCGCGGCCAATTCAGGCGGGGTTTGAGATAAGGTCTCCATTACCGCATCTTCAATTCGCTGAATGGATTTATCTAGTGCTTTCGCAATTTCACGATAGGAAACTTCTACTTGTTTTGGTTTTCCGGTTAGCAAATCTCGACCTTGAACAGACATGTCATCCGGCGCAGTTTCTAATTCTTCTAATGCCGCACCAACTGTAATTTTTATTTTTTCAGCCGTACTTTCACCTACAAATAGATTGTGTTGTGTACGCATGTAGTAAACAATATCATTGGTGAAAACGTCACCTGCAATCTTCACGGACTTATCACATACGATTCCACCCAAAGCGATAACTGCAATTTCGGTTGTTCCACCACCAATATCAACAATCATATTTCCTTTGGGTTGCATGATATCGATGCCGATACCAATCGCAGCGGCCATAGGTTCATGTATCAGATAAACTTCTTTTCCGTTTACACGCTCACAGGATTCTTTTACCGCTCGCATCTCAACTTCGGTAATTCCCGAAGGAATACATACCACCATTCGTAAAGCAGGTGTGAACATTCTCTTTTTTAGCGCCGGAATACTTTTGATAAACATGCTGATCATCTTTTCTGAAGCATCAAAATCAGCAATAACACCATCTTTAAGTGGACGGATGGTCTTTATATTTTCATGGGTTTTACCTTGCATCATATTCGCCTCTTTTCCTACGGCAATTATTTTACCTGATATACGATCACGAGCTACGATCGATGGACTGTCAATGACTACTTTATCATTGTGAATAATAAGGGTATTAGCGGTACCAAGGTCTATCGCAATATCCTCGGTCATGAAATCAAAAAATCCCATAAGTCTTTTAAGGGTTTATTATGTTTATATA
>JBIKRP010000299.1:0-3436 GCA_044349145.1 Flavobacterium sp. | reverse complement strand
TCATTCTTATAAGTAAAACTACTAGTTAAAATAATGTGGTAGATTATTCTGCATATTTCCTCAGATGAGGTATTTCATGTAATGCGCAATAATTTATTAGGTCAAATATAGAATTTTTTTCGAACACAATATCATTGTCAATAATATGTTAAGCATACATTAACGCAATTAAAAAAAAGATCGTTTTCATCTTACTTTATTCGTAAATTTGAGAGGAATTAGTTTCAAATTTGAATCAAAAGGAAATGCGAATCTTATATATATTGCTTGTGCTTTTTGTAATTTCTTGTTCAAAAAAAAACAAGAACGGTTTTAAAGTAAAGAGTGGAGAAATAACAGAAAGCGTTTATGCTTCTGGAGTGGTCAAATCGGTGGGTCAGTATACTGTTTTTTCTACAGTAAATGGAATTTTAAAAAAAACAAAAGTCGTTGTTGGTCAGCAAATTAATGAAGGGCAACTCTTATTCGAATTAGATGCCGATAAGGCTAAGCTGAACGAAGAAAATTCAAAACTAGTTTACCAATTAAGCAAGGAAAGCAATCGGTATGTACAAGATAAGATTGCTGAAATGGAACTCAAAGTTCAATCGGCGAAAGACAGGTTGATCCTCGACGAATCTATTTATAAACGCAATTTGAGAATCAAAGAATACCAAGTGCTTTCTGAAATCGATTTTGAGCGTGTTGAATTAGGATATAAAAGTTCAAAAATTGCTTACGAATCTGCTAAAAAGCAACTCAATCAACTCAAAGCGCAATTGAATAATGAGCAAGTTCGCAATGCGAATAACCTTAAAATTAGTCAAAAATCTCTGAGCGATTTTGAAATAAAAAGTGCTTTCTCAGGAAGACTTTTTGATATACTTGTCAAAGACGGAAGTTTTATAACAACGCAGACACCACTAGCAATTGTTGGTGAGATGAACTCTTTTTTCCTTGAATTGGAAGTTGACGAAAATGATATGGTTCGCGTAGGAATTGGTCAAAAAGTACTAGTTAACTTGGATAGTTACAAGAACCAAGTATTTGAAGCTACTGTAGATAAGATTTATCCGATAATGAATGAGCGTTCTCGGACTTTCAAGATTGAAGCGCATTTCATAAAAAATCCCCCAAAACTATATCCCAATCTCACGGCGGAAGCCAATATTATTATTCAGACAAAAGCAAATACGATTACGATTCCGAAAAGGTTGCTACTTCCCGGCGATTCGGTTTTGGTTGATGGTGACAAAAAACGCAAAGTTACCTTGGGATTGAGCGATTATCAAAAGGTTGAAGTTACTGCAGGATTGAAAGTTGGGGAAATTATTTATCAAGCGGAATAATGAACTTCAAACTCATACTCAATATTGCAGTCCATTTGCTTCGAGCAAGATTGAAACAAACTGTTGTTGCCGCTGTTGGTGTTACATTTGGAATTGCCATGTTTATTTCGTTGGTGAGTTTTATGAACGGGCTTAATGATTTGCTCGATGGACTAATGCTGAATAGAACGCCACATATTCGTTTATATAATGAAATCAAACCCTCAAAAGATCAACCGATAAATATTGCGGATCAATTCAAAGAGAAAGATAATTTTATTAGTTCCATTAAACCAAAAGATCGAGGGAAATCAATTTACAACTCTAAATCAATTATAAAAGTGTTAAAAGAAGATAAGAGAGTTATTGATGTCGCACCAAAGATTATGACACCCGTATTCTTTAATTCAGGAACGATTGAGATTTCTGGAATTATTAATGGGATTGATGTTGCTGCAGAGGAAAAGTTGTTTGCTTTTAGTGATTATATTATTGAAGGAAAAATAGGAGAGCTGTCGCAAAATAATAGCATCATCATCGGTAAAGGCTTGGCGGATAAGATGCTGAAAGTAAAAGGCGATGTCATTAAAATTACCACTTCGAAAGGAAATTTAGCTTCACTGAAAATTGTTGGAATTTCTCAAGTTGGGATTTCGGAAATAGACGATGTTTCTTCTTATACCTCTTTAGATACGGCACAAAAACTACTAGGCGAACCCACTAATTATATTACGGATATTCAAATCAAGTTGTTTGATATGACTACGGCTCCAATGGTAGCAAAAGAAATGCGCGCTACTTTTGATGTAGATGCCATCGATTATCAAACGGCAAATTCCCAATTTGAAACGGGAAGTTCGGTGAGAAGTATCATTTCCTATGCGGTTGGAATTGTACTTTTGATTGTGGCTGGATTTGGGATTTACAACATGTTAAACATGATGATCTATGAAAAAATGGACAGTATTGCCATTCTAAAAGCAACTGGATTTTCTGGGAGCGATGTGAAATGGATTTTTGTTAGCTTATCCTTGATCATCGGTTTAGTCGGTGGCGTTTTTGGATTAATATTCGGCTATATTTTTACCTCAATTATTGATCTCATCCCATTTGAAACCGCAGCTTTGCCGACGATCAAAACGTATCCAATCAATTATAATCCGATGTTTTATATCATCGGAATTTCATTTGCCCTTTTTACCACTATAGTCGCAGGACTATTTCCTGCATTAAAAGCGAGTAAAGTCGATCCCGTTGAAATCATTAGAGGTAAATAGTATGAGCAACTCAGTTATTGCAGCGAAAGGCTTGACAAAATATTTTTATGACCCGATGAAATTTCAGGTCTTGAAGAATATTGAATTGAACATCAACCATGGCGAATTCGTTTCGATAGTTGGTAAATCTGGCTGTGGAAAATCGACACTTTTGTATTTGTTGTCTACCATGGATACCGATTACGAGGGTGAGATTTATATCCATGAGCAGCTTGTCACAGGGCAAAAAGATGTAGAATTGGCACGAATTAGAAATGAAAAGATCGGATTTGTATTTCAATTCCATTATCTCTTATCCGAGTATAGTGTGCTGAGAAATGTAATGCTTCCAGGATTAAAACTAGCAAAACTTTCGTCGAAAGAAGTGGAGCATCGCGCAATGGAACATTTAAGGACATTGGACATGCAAGATCAAGCCCTCAAAATGCCCAATCAATTGAGTGGTGGACAGAAGCAAAGAGTAGCGATTGCGCGCGCTTTAATCAATGATCCGCTCATTATTATGGGTGATGAGCCAACGGGGAATCTTGACAAAAAAAATAGTGATTTAGTGTTTGATATTTTCAATCAATTGACATTAGAAAAAAAACAAACGATGTTGATTGTGACGCATGACAATGAATTTGCGCAGCGAACCCATCGCATTATCACCATGGAAGACGGCGCAATTATTTAATCAGCAAATCATGCTTAAACAATAATCCTTTCACTTCAGGAAAAGAAAAGACCGCTTTTTTTATTTTGGTTTTTTCCGGATCAATCGTATAATTATAACTGGTTCTGAAATCTGTTTTGTTTGCGATGGCTTTATTGAATTCACTTCGGTATAAGTCGCAACGGTCAAAGACCACT
>JBIKRP010000298.1:0-3438 GCA_044349145.1 Flavobacterium sp. | reverse complement strand
CATTACCATTGATATCTAAAGTACTTAATGGATTGGTGGTATTTATTCCAACTTGAGAAAAACCCTTACTTGAAATAAAGATTAAAGACAAAACAATAATGCAAGGGATTACTTTTTTCATAAAGTCGTTGTGTATTAACGAATTGCTTTCATAAAGATATTATATTTAACATAATAAAAATGCCTTATGTGTGAACAATTCTTATCGAAAACGTTTTCGTGTTGACAACTTTTTACGAATGTTGTTAAAAAGACTAAACAAATCAATCGTCGCAATATTGATTTATACTATTGCGACGATTGAAAAATTGAATCTACTTACCTAATAATAATAATTCAGAAACTACAATCTCGGTAACATACTTCTTGTCCCCGTTCTTGTCATCGTACGAACGGTGTCTTAGCTTCCCTTCTACTGCAATTTCTTTACCCTTTACGACATATTTTTCGATAATCTCCGCTGTCTTTCCCCACGCTGTAATCCGGTGCCATTGGGTTTCTTCTACTTTTTCTCCTTTTTCGTTTTTGTAGTTTTCTTTTGTGGCGATAGAAAGATTCGCAAATTTCTTGTTTCCTTCAAAAGACTTAATCTCGGGATCTTGTCCAACGTGTCCAATCAACTGAACGTGGTTTCTTAATGTACTCATGGCGTTTAAATTTTAATGTTATTAAATTACTGTCAATGTTTCTGTTCCTTGACTCGACAAAGTTGAAAAGCCAGCTTATAATTTATCGGTTTTTAAGCGTTTAATTTCGGTTGTAACTATTTGTAACCGTTTGCAAATGAATTTTAATTATTATATTTGATTGATTTTAAGGATAAATCGCACATATTTCTCCAAATCAATTACTCTCGGAATTTGTGCGATTTCATATTTAAAATTGAAGCAGAAAGATATTTTCAAATCCATATACTAATTTAAATTTATAAGCCATGAAAAACTGTTTAGAGTGCGGCGATGTCATTGCAGGCCGTGAAGACAAAAAATTTTGCTGTGACTGTTGTCGAAATAGCTACAACAACAAAATCAACAAAGACACCAACAATTACATGCGTAATATCAATAACAAATTGCGCAAGAATTACCGGATTCTCTCAGAATTAAATACCGATAAAAAAACAAAAACAACAAGAACCAAACTACTAAATAAAGGATTTGATTTTGAATTTTACACCAATCAACTTCAAACCAAAACCGGAAAAACCTACCACTTTGTGTACAACCAAGGCTATTTGAACTCCGATAAACAACAGTTTATTTTGGTAAAAAAAGACTTTAACACATAATGATGCTATTGCTATGAAAAAAAATAACAATTCTATTCTAGCTTCGGCTTTTATTGCAGTTGTAATAGGGATTCTATATTATTCGATGATGCCAGCTTGGGTATCGAATTCAGCCGTTTTGTCTGAGTTTTCGACGAATAAAGCTTTAGGTCACATCAAGTATATTTCGCAAAAACCCCATTATGTCGGTTCAAAAAACCACACTGACGTGGCCAATTATCTTGTACAAGAATTAGAAAAACTCGGACTACATCCTCAAATTCAGGAAGGAACTACACTCACCGAATGGGGTAATTTAGTAAAATCAAGAAACATCATTGCTCGAATAAATGGAAACAATCCTTCGAAATCACTGCTATTACTCTCTCATTATGACACCGCACCACATTCCTTTTCAAAAGGCGCCAGTGATGATGCATCTGGACTGGCTACAATACTCGAAGGACTAAGGGCTTTTTTGCATGAAAACAAATCTCGGAAGAACGACATTATTATTTTGTTTTCTGATGCTGAGGAATTGGGCTTGAACGGTGCTGCGCTTTTTGTTACCCAGCACAAATGGGCAAAAGAAGTAGGATTGGCAATTAACTTTGAGGCGCGCGGCACTTCGGGTCCAAGTTATATGTTGATGGAAGTGAATCAAGGCAACGCCGCTTTAGTAAAAGGTTTTTCAGAAGCCAATCCTAAATATCCAGTATCCAATTCGCTAATGTATAGCATCTATAAAATGCTCCCAAATGATACCGACTTGACTGTTTTTAGAGAGAAAGGAGAGATTCAAGGTTATAATTTTGCCTTTATTGACAACCACTTTAACTATCATACACAACAAGATTCCTATTCGAATATATCTCCCAAAACTATTGAACACCAAGGTTCTTACTTGATGCCTTTGTTACAGTACTATTCAAATGCCGATTTGAAGGACTTGAATTCAGTCGAAGATTTCGTTTACTTTAATATTCCCTTCTATTTTGTAACGTATCCTTTTTCTTGGACATTAAACATGGCGATTGCGGCGTCAATCTTCTTTATTTTTCTTGTCTTTATTGGACTAGGAAAGAAGATTTTAATTGAAAAACATATTCTAAATGGCCTTTTAAATCTCCTTGGAACGCTACTTGCCACGGGGCTTTGTGGTTATTTTGGATGGAAAATCCTATTGTCTATTTACCCAAATTACAATGATATTCTCCAAGGCTTTACTTATAACGGTCATTATTATATCGCTGCGTTTTCTTTCTTGGCTCTCGCGTTTGGTTTTCTTTTTTATTCCAATTCAAATACGGCAACTTCAAATTTGAATCAAACAATTGCACCATTATTCATTTGGCTATTGATTAATTTTGGCATTGCATTTTACTTGCCTGGAGCAGGATTTTTTATCGTTCCCGTTTGTTTTTGTTTATTGATGCTAGCCTATTTTATTTTAACGCAAAAATCAAGTCTATTCTTAAATTTAATATTACTTACACCGGCCATTTTTATTTTTATTCCATTTGTGATACAATTCCCTATTGGATTAGGTCTAAAAATGTTAGCGGGAAGCAGTGCTTTATTAGTCTTAGTTTTTGCTTTGTTATTTCCGGTTTTCGGTGCTTTCCCCCATAAGAAGCAATGGGCAGGATTATTCTTTCTAGTGGCCATTGTTTTTTTAGTAGTGGCGCATCTTACTTCAGACTATACAACAAGACGTAATAAACCCAATAGCTTGCTTTATGTTTTAAATGCAGATAAGAATCAGGCGAGATGGTTGACTTATGATACTAATTTAGATGATTGGACCAAAAAATACTTAGGCAATAATCCAATGGAAAATCCTAAAGATATCACGGATGACTTGTTTAGTAAATACAATTCTGGCATTACCTATACCGCTAAAGCTCCTTTAAAATCAATCGCTAGACCTACCATTTCATTTGTTAGAGACTCAGTGGTTGGCAAATTCCGCTATTTCAAAATTAAGATTTCTCCGAATCGTTTGGTCAATCGATATGACATCTTGGCTAATCAAAACATGGCCATTTATCATCTTAAAGCAAATGGAGTGAAGTCAATAAATCAAAAAAACGATTTATATAAAAGAACGTCTCGTCGAGTCTTGAGCTATTATGTAGTAGACAATGACCCGCTGTTTTTAGATTTCTGCA
>JBIKRP010000297.1:0-3448 GCA_044349145.1 Flavobacterium sp. | reverse complement strand
CTATTGTTGTGGCTTATGCAGATACTTTGTTTAGAGCCGATTTTACTTTAGACACGTCTGCAGATAGCGTGATTTGGGTAAAACAAGTAGAAGATCCAAGTGCATTTGGTGTAGTGCAACTCAATGAAAACAATCAAATTGTTGATTTCGTCGAAAAACCAAAAGACTTCGTTTCTGATTTGGCAATTATCGGAATCTATTATTTCAAATCAGGTGAAACATTGCGCGCAGAATTACAATATTTATTAGATAATAATGTTGTTAAAGGTGGCGAATACCAGTTGACCGACGGTTTGGAAAACATGAAAGTGAAAGGCCTCAAATTCGTTCCAGGAAAAGTCGACGAATGGATGGATTGCGGAAACAAAAATGTGACGGTAGAAACCAACTCAAGAATGTTAGATTTCTTACACCAAGATGGGGAAAATCTAGTGCATCCTTCGGTTGTGATTGAGCATTCTACAATTATTCCGCCTTGCTTTATAGGAGAAGATGTGGTTCTAATCAACGCGACAGTTGGTCCGAATGTGTCTCTGGGAAAAGCTTGTCACGTGTGTGACTCAAACATCAAAAACAGTTTGGTACAAAATCATTCGCATATTAAGAACGCCAATCTAGACAACGCCATGATCGGAAGTCACGCTAGTTTTGACGGGAATTTTACTAGTATTAGCATTGGAGATTATTCTGTTTTAGAATAACCATACATGAAGAAAATCGTTTTTATATTTTTCTTTGGAATCCTATTTTCCGCTACGCTTCTGGCTCAAACCGAACCAGACGCGATTGCTTTGGCAGATGATGATTTTCAAAATTCTTTCTATGAATCGTTACTTCAAAAAGGAATAGAGAACTACGATAAGGCCATTACTGCTCTTGAAAAATGTAATAAACTGCAGCCCGAGAACGATGTGGTTTTTTTCGAAATGGGCAAGAATTACTTAGCACAAAAGAAATATAAAGACGCTTACGATTATTTTGAAAAAGCCGTAAAAATCAATCCCAAAAACCAATGGTATTGGGTAGGCATGTACGATGTGTGCTACGAAACCAAAGATTTCAATCAAGCCATTGTTATTGTTACTAAATTAATTGAATTCAAAAAAAGCTATAAAGAAGATTTGGTGTCGTTGTATATGAATACACAACAGTTCGACAAAGCGTTGACTTTAATTAACGAGCTCAACGATACCATTGGGAAGACTGATCAAAGAGAAAATTACAAAGCTCAAATTCTCAGAGAATCTAAATATCAGAATGCGGAAATGGAGAATTTGATTGCTCAGATTAAGAAGTTTCCAAAAGAAGAATCTAATTATATCGCATTGATTTTCCTTTACTCTGAAAACAATCAAGAGGACAAAGCACTAGAAATCACCAAGCAACTAGAGAAGGAAATTCCAACTTCAGATTGGGCTCAAGTGAGTTTGTTCAAACATCACTTGAATAATAATGATGGCGTAAGCGGCGTACAATCTATGAATAAAGTTTTTGCCAGTGCTAAAATCGACTCAAAAATCAAGCATCGCATGCTCAATGAGTTTCTGATTTTCATCAAAGACAAACCCGAATTTGATAAAGATTTAGAAAAAGCCATTTCGTATTTCGATTCAGATAAAGAGGTGAAAGTGGCCAAAGAAATCGCAAAGTTTTACCACAATAAATCCAATTGGGACAAAGGAATCAAGTATTACGAAATGTATCTTAGGAATAACTCTGAAGATTTTGAAACCCAATTGTTATTGCTGGAAGTTTACACCGAAAAACAGGATTTTGCCACCGTAGCTAAAAGAGCAGAAAACTTACAAGAACTCTATCCTTCGCAACCACAATTTTACTACTACGCAGGATTGGCATTCAATCAATTATTGCAGTATAAAAAAGCCAAGGATGCACTTGAAGCAGGCATCGACTATGTGCTAGATGACAAAGCGCTAGAGATTAATTTCAATATACAATTAGGAGAAGCGTGGTCAGGATTGGGAGATCAGAAAAAAAAGGAGACGTATTTTTTGAAGGCTGATGCGTTAATGAAACAAAAATAATAATGTATAAATATTTTACGTTTTTAATAATCGGTGTGTTTTTTTCGTGTAAATCAAAAGCAGTTTTGATTGAAGGAAAAGCAAAAGATATTTTGTCTTCGGACCAAATTGTGGCTAGTCATTATAACAACAAAAAAGAATTTTCGACGCTGTACATAAAATCGAATGCGCATTACGAGGATGAAAAACAGAGTCAAAAGGTCACGGCAGAGATCAAAATCAAGAAAGACGAAATGATATTGATTAGTATTCGCTTTATTGGAATAACCATGGCAAAAGCACTAATTACGCCGACCGAAGTAAAGTATTATGAAAAAATAAACAACAGCTTTTTCCAAGGAGATTACACGACATTGAGCCGTTGGTTGGGCAGTGATTTAAATTTTAGCAAAGTGCAAAACATGTTGTTGGGTGAAGCGTTAGACGATTTAAACAAGGGAAAGTACACAGCAAATATTGTTGACCAAATGTTTAAATTGAAAGATAGTACAGATGTAAATACGATAAAAGAGTATTTTTTTGAATCGGATAAATATCTTATAAAGAAACAACAGATTATTCAAAAAGCACAAGATCGTTCCTTAGAAATTGCTTATCCAAATTACGCCGATTTTAATCAAATTCTGATGCCGACAAATATCATCATCGACGCCATTCACAACAAAGCAAAAACAAATATCGCAATTGATTACAACTCAATTACGTTCAATGAAGACCTATCATTTCCGTACAATGTGCCAGAGGGATACGAACAAATTTTTATAAACTAGCGCTCCATGTTAAATACAATGCCGAAATATATTTTTAGTCTTTTGTTTTTGTTGACCTCAACAATGATGTGGAGTCAGCTTACGCAACAGGAAAAACTAGAACAAAGAAAAGCTCAAATTCTGCGTGAAATTAAGGAGAAGGAAGATCAACTGCAGAACGTGCAATCAAAAGAGAAAACAGTCACTAAGCAGTTGAAAATCCAAACAGAGAAGATTAAACTTAAGGA
The DNA here is from genome assembly GCA_044349145.1 of Flavobacterium sp. Taxonomy (GTDB): domain Bacteria; phylum Bacteroidota; class Bacteroidia; order Flavobacteriales; family Flavobacteriaceae; genus Flavobacterium. Next base: position 406 of record JBIKRP010000297.1, on the reverse strand, counting down.
AAATCTAATCAATACCACCGAAAAACAAACGAAGCTATTAAGCAACGATATGTATATCAATCAGATGAATATCAATCGTCTTAAAAAAGAATTAGTGCTTCTGAAGGAAGATTATGCCAAAATGATTCAGAAGTCTTACAAAAGCCGATCAGAACAAAGCAGGGCGATGTTTTTACTCTCTTCACAAAATTTCCTTCAAGCGTACAAGAGAGCACAGTATATGAAGCAATATGCCAGCTACAGAAAAACACAAGGGATTGAAATTCAAGAAAAATCGGTGGAGTTGGAAAATTTTAATCAAATTATCGGAGTTCAAAAAACGGCCAAACAAAAATTGATTGAGGAAAACGAAAAGGAACGCATTGCCTTAGAGAAAGAAAGACAAGTGCAACAAGAGTTAGCAAAA
>JBIKRP010000296.1:0-3451 GCA_044349145.1 Flavobacterium sp. | reverse complement strand
TAATAAGTCGACCAACGAAAAGATTACTTCAACAGAATGGCACAATTTGGTAGTTCGAAATAAAGCAGCTGAAATTTGCGAGAAATATTTGTCTAAAGGAGATAAAATTTTTGTTGAAGGTAGGATTAAATCAAGACAATGGCAAACAGATGAAGGAGTAACAAAATACACCACAGAGATTCAAGTTACTGAATTCACTTTCCTTACTGTCAAAAAAGAAATAGAATCCAATAAAGGCATGCCAGATGCTAAGAGTCCTAATTTTGACTCGCATGAAAGTCCAATGTCCGAGAACGATATGCCGTTCTAATATTGTTTAACTAACGAATTTCAATTTGGACCTAGAGCCCAGTTTTAGTTTTCTTTCCACCATAGATACCAATTTACTTTTTGGTTTTATTGTTATTTTTATTTTGCTTTTTTGCTCTGCATTTATTTCGGCAGCAGAAGTGGCATATTTTTCTTTAACGCCAAAGGACATAGACCAGTGTGCAGCGGAAAATCCTGCGAAGACCAAAATTATTTCGAAACTTCTGGAGAAACCCAAAAAACTACTCGCAACTCTTTTGGTAGCCAATAACTTTATAAACATTGGTGTCGTAATTTTGTTTTCGGTAGTGGGAAAAAATCTTTTTGAAGAAATAGACTCCCCGTTGTTAAAATTTGTTGTTGACGTTATTCTTGTGACTTTCCTAATACTTTTATTTGGAGAGGTATTGCCAAAAGTATATGCGAACAGGAATAACATAAAATTCGCTAAGTTGGTTGCCTACCCGCTTTCAATCCTCGACACTTTGCTTTCCCCGATTAGTATGCCGATGCGTTCACTCACCATCTTCTTACATGAAAAGTTGGGAAAACAAAAAGGCAATTTTTCTGTCGACCAATTGTCACAGGCATTGGAGTTGACTTCCTACGAAGAAACAAGTCATAAAGAGCAAAAGATTTTAGAGGGAATTGTCTCTTTTGGTAACACCGACACCAAACAAGTGATGAGCCCGAGAATAGATATTTTTGCTTTAGAGATTTCGGAGAGTTTTACTGAGATTTTACCTAAGATTTCAGCAAAAGGATTTTCAAGAATTCCGGTGTATCGCGACAATATAGATCACGTGGAAGGCGTTTTGTTTGTCAAAGATTTGATTCCACATATCAATAAAAAGGAGTTGGATTGGGTCACTTTAGTTAGAGAGCCTTTCTTTGTTCCTGAAAATAAAAAACTGGATAATTTGCTGAAAGATTTTCAAAGTATGAAAAGCCATTTGGCGATTGTAGTTGATGAATATGGAGGAACTTCTGGTTTGGTATCTTTGGAAGATGTTATTGAAGAGATTGTGGGAGACATTAGTGATGAGTTTGACGACGAAAACCTCAATTATTCTCAAATAGACGAGAAGAATTTCCTGTTTGAAGGTAAGATCAATTTGAAGGACTTTTATAGAATTGTTGAAGTAGATGAAAATTTATTTGAGAAAACAAAGGGCGAAGCAGAAACGTTAGCAGGATTTATTCTAGAGATCATCGGAAACTTCCCCAGAAAAGGACAGAAAATCGCTTTTAGCAATTGCAAATTTATGATTGAAACTATAGATAAGAAAAGGATCAAGCAGATAAAGGTAACCATTGAATAAGATAAAAAATGACTTCTAGAAAAACGCTCGCCCCTTTTTTATTCCTTATCGTTTTCGCTTTTTTTAGTTGTAAGAAAGATGTACTACCAAAACCTACAAGTCAATTGCGACTAGACTATAATATGGCGCAATATGCGCATTTTGAAAACGCTTGCCCTTTTGCTTTTGACATCAACGACAAAGCCATTATTAAAGAGAAATCTGATTGTAATTTCACGATTGATTATCTGAAAATGAAAGCCACAATTTATGTAAGCTATAAACCGGTAAAAAATAATATCAATGCACTTCTCAAAGATGCTCAGAAACTTACCTATGAGCACGTTATAAAAGCCGATGATATACTAGAACAGCCTTTTGTCAATTCCGATCATAAAGTGTACGGCATGTTTTATCATGTCAATGGAAATGCTGCGACCAATGCGCAATTTTATGTAACCGATAGTGTCAAGCACTTTATTGACTGTTCTGTATATTTCTATGCAAAACCCAACTTCGATTCGATAATGCCAGCTGCCAGTTATGTCAAAAATGATATGCAAAGGTTGATGGAGAGTTTGCGCTGGAAGTAATTTAAATTACAAAAGAGACAAGAATCACGACTTTAGTTCTCTTGGTTCTTGTCTCTTTTGTCTATATCAATGAATTACTTTATTTCGAAGGAACCATATTTGACACCTTATAAGTTTCCCCGTCTGCTGTAGCTTCAACGATTTTTGTAATTGATTCGGGATTTTGAATGGAACTGTCAAATGAAACTGTCGCTTCTTTTTTGTCGAAGTCAACGGAAGCATTCTGAACACCGTTTGTTTCAGAAAGTTCTTTTTCAATCGTTTTGGCACAACCTATTGCGCAAGTCATTCCTTCAATATTAAAGGTTGCTTTTTCTAATTTCTCGGGATTAATAGTCGACTTTGATTCAGCAACAGTTTTTTCGCCTGGCGCACTTGCGGTTTGTTTGCAACTAATAAACAATACTGCGGAAATAGATGCGACAAATAGAAGTTTTGTAAAAGTCATGATTCGTATTTTAATTGGGACGATGTTGTACTAATAAACTGGCTACAAAAATATATAAAAAAAGAAGAGACAATTCATAAAATTATTACAAATTTGACACAACTAAAGCCTCAAAATGAAAGTGCAACAATTAAAATGGATCTATCTGATAATACTTGCATTAATTTGGGGAAGCTCATTTATCTTAATTAAGAGAGGGCTCGTAGGTTTGAATCCAATGCAAGTCGGTTCCCTACGAATGATTTTTGCTGCGATTTTCCTCTTGATTATCGGTTTTCGAAATTTACCAAGAATTCCAATATATCAATGGAAGTATTTAGCCTTAACCGCTTTTTTCGGAACATTTATTCCTGCCTTTTTGTTTGCCATCGCACAAACCCAAATCGATAGTTCGGTCAGCTCAATATTGAACTCCTTAACACCGTTGAACACCCTGATTATTGGAACATTTGCTTTTGGATTACAATTTAAAAGAATACAGATTATTGGCGTATTTATTGGTTTTCTTGGCACTACTTTGCTGATTTTCAACGGAGCGATCCATCATCCTGAACAAAACTATTATTATGCAATTTTAGTCTTGATCGCAACAATCTGCTATGCGACGAATGTCAATTTGATTAAAAGATATCTATCAGATTTATCACCGCTGAGTATCAGTACTGGAAATTTTACCGTGATGCTAGTTCCAGCGCTAGTCATCCTATTTTCAACTGGATTTATGAATACGGTGCATAAAGTTGAAGTCCAAAGTGCTGTCTTTTATATTATGATTCTAGGAATCGTAGGGACAGGAATTG
>JBIKRP010000295.1:0-3486 GCA_044349145.1 Flavobacterium sp. | reverse complement strand
GATTCAATAATTTTTTGAAGTGAATTCATAGTCGAAAAATTTTGGCAAATATAAGACGGATTTTACGAATGAAAATCGATAAGAACCTATAAAATCTAAATAACTAGTCCATATCAGCCAACTGAAACAAACTACTTTGACTCTTAAAATTGATTAAAAAACGACGTGTTTTCGTATACAAATACATTTTAATGTCGTCGATTAGCATCACCGTAATTGGATTTGATTTTTCGTCTTTACACAAGTAAATAATTCCTTTATCTGGCAAATTAGTTTTAGAAACTATAGTCAACTGATAGTTCTTATCAATTTTTAAATTGATCTTATCACAAGTAAATTCGACTGTTTGAGTCGCTATTTTTTCAGCTGTTCCCCATTCCTGAAGTTCATTTCTAGATTGAACTTGGTCAAAGGAAAAAATCTTATGCTGAGCAATTACGCTACATGGAAGTAAAGCTATAATAAAATAGAACAGGTTTTTAAAGGACATTTAATAGATTTTGGTAATGCAATTACGCATTTTTATTTTAATTGGGATATGCAGGCGAAATAAGTTGTTAACACTTTTATGAGCATTGTTAATAATTAATTGAACTTTGTTAATTTCGGTCGGTATAGACGCATCGGAACTAAGTGAAATCTAACTCGCTAGTTTTTGTGTACTTTTGAACAATCTAAATATGGATGTAAGATTTATTTGAAACAAAAAGATGCCACGAATAATTGCTATAGACTACGGACAAAAAAGAACTGGGATTGCTGTCACCGATGAGTTGGAAATCATTGCATCCGGTTTGACGACGGTGCCAACAGAAACAATTTTTGATTTCCTGCATACTTATTTTCAAAAAGAGAAAGTATATAAAGTATTGATTGGTGAACCAAAACAGATGAATGGTCAGCCTTCCGAAAGCGCCAAAATGATTAACGATTTTGCAACTAAGTTTGAGCAACTTTTTCCTCAAGTAAAAGTGGTGCGAGTGGATGAAAGATTTACTTCTAAGATGGCTTTGCAGACGATGATTGACAGTGGACTTAGTAAAAAACAACGTCAAAATAAGGCATTGCTTGATGAGATCTCGGCGACCATCATGTTGCGAGATTATTTAACCAGAAAGATGATTTGAATTTAGCATATTATTCTTTTTTCAAATTCAATTCCCATAAAAATTTGCTAATTATTTATTTCCAATTATTCCTTGTGCAAATTTTCACTATTTTTGCCCACCACTTTAGCATTGTTTTGCCAAAGCGCAATTAAATTTTACGAGAATGATTTTACCAATTATCGGTTATGGCGATCCTGTTTTGAGAAAAATGTGCGAGGATGTTTCGCCTGATGATCTCAATTTAAAGGAGACAATTTCGAACATGTATGAAACCATGTATAATGCCTACGGTGTCGGATTAGCAGCGCCTCAAGTTGGATTGCCTATTCGGTTGTTTATTGTTGATACTACTCCTTTTGGTGAAGACGATGATTTGCCAACTGAAGAACAAAACCAGTTGAAAAATTTCAAGCGAACTTTTATCAATGCCAAAATGCTCAAAGAAGAAGGTGAAGAATGGGGCTTTAATGAAGGTTGTTTGAGCATTCCAGAAGTTCGTGAAGACGTTTTTAGAAAAGATACCATAACGCTCGAATATTTTGATGAGGATTTTAGTAAAAAAACAGAAGTTTTTGATGGATTAGTGGCACGCGTGATTCAGCATGAATACGACCATATTGAAGGAATTTTATTTACAGACAGAATTTCTTCTCTAAAAAAACAGCTCATCAAAAAGAAGTTGCAAAATATAATGGAAGGCAAGACGCGACCAGATTATAAAATGAAGTTTATTGCCAAAAAAGGTAGATGATTTCAGTTGAAAGGTAAATTCGTTTAACCGTTTAACCGTTTAACCGAATTATCTATTACCGATTCAACAATTAACCAAATAAACGATTAACCAAATAAACGAATAAACATTAAAAAATGAATTTAGAGAAAATATTAGCCATATCTGGAATGCCTGGAATTTACGCTTTAAAAATGCAAACACGTACAGGATTTGTTGCTGAATCATTGTTGGATGGTAAAAGAGTGACTGTTGGTTTGAGAAGTAATGTGAGTTTATTAACAGAGATTTCTATTTATACGCACGATGCAGAAAAACCTCTAGCGGAAGTGATGCGCGCTATTGCAGTGAAAGAAGACAACGGTCCCGCAATTTCTCATAAAGAAGACAATTCTAAATTGATCGCGTACTTTAAAGAAATCATGCCAGATTATGATGAAGATCGCGTATATCCATCAGATATAAAAAAGGTTTTCAATTGGTATAATATCTTGCAAAGCAAAGGTTTGGTTTCTAAAGATGAGCCAAATGCTGCCGAAGAAGCTCGTGTGGAAGAAATCGTTAAGGAGAAAGTGGCTGAAGCAAAAAAAGCCAAAACGGAGACAAGCGCTAGCAAGAAACCTAAAGAAGCTGGAGATGACAAACCAGCCGCAAAAAAGAAAGCGCCAAAAAAATAGCAATAGAATTTCCCATAATTTAATGAATCCTGTCTCGATTTTCCTGACAGGATTTCTTATTTTTACACAAACCTTGCTTGACGTTTGATTAAGCGAATTAACTTTATTCAGATGAATTCAAAACAATTGCAACTCCAGTCTTTTGAACGTTTATTGACGATTATGGATGAACTTCGTGAGAAATGCCCATGGGACAAAAAACAAACTTTCGAATCTTTGCGCCATTTGACCATTGAAGAAACCTACGAACTCGGAGATGCCATTTTGAATCATGATTTGAATGAAATTAAAAAAGAACTGGGTGACTTACTATTGCACATCGTTTTTTACGCGAAAATTGGCAGCGAAACGGATTCTTTTGATATTGCTGATGTGTGCAATGATATTTGTCAGAAACTCATTCACCGTCACCCACATATTTATGGCGATGTCGTTGTTGCGGACGAAGAAGAAGTAAAGCAAAATTGGGAAAAACTGAAACTCAAAGAAGGTAAAAAGTCGGTTTTAGAAGGTGTTCCCGCAGGTTTGCCCGCCTTAGTCAAAGCGAGTCGCATTCAAGATAAAGTAAAAGGTGTCGGTTTTGACTGGGAAGAACCACATCAGGTTTGGGATAAAGTTCAGGAAGAATTGAGTGAATTGCAAGTCGAAGTGGCAGATGGAAATCAAGAAAAAATAGAAGCAGAGTTTGGTGACGTCCTCTTCTCGATGATTAATTATGCCCGTTTTTTAAATGTGAATCCAGAAGATGCGTTAGAACGTACGAATAAGAAGTTTATCAAACGTTTTCAATATCTCGAAAGTAAAGCGTCAGAAGTCGGAAAACCATTGATGGATATGAGTTTATCCGAAATGGATGTGTTTTGGAATGAAGCAAAAAAGCTATAATGATTCGGCTATCTTCTGCAATTTAGAAAGATCTTTGATTACAATTTTCTTACCGTCTAAAGCGATTAAATTCGATTTGTTAAAT
>JBIKRP010000294.1:0-3504 GCA_044349145.1 Flavobacterium sp. | reverse complement strand
CGATTTTCCTTCTCCATTTTTACCCACAAAAGCCACTTTTTGTCCACGCTCAATGACAATATTCGCGTCTTTAAAAACCACGTGATCTCCGTAGGATTTAGAAAGTTCCTTTACGATAACAGGATATTGACCCGAACGAACAGAGGGTGGGAATTTGATACGCAAGGCCGAAGTATCAATCTCATCAATCTGCACAGGTACAATTTTCTCCAACATTTTTACCCGCGATTGTACGGACAAGGTTTTGGAAAAAGTGCCTTTAAATCGGTCAATAAACTCTTGATTATCTGCAATCATTTTTTGTTGCTCATCGTAAGCTTTCTGTTGGTGAATTCGACGATCTTTTCGCAACTCCAAATAATGAGAATACTTGGCTTTGTAATCGTAGATGCGTCCCATCGTAACTTCAATTGTACGGTTGGTGATGTTATCGACAAACGCTCTATCGTGGGAAATTACCACGACTGCTTTCGCAGAATTGATTAAGAAATCTTCCAACCATTGTATACTTTCAATATCCATGTGATTGGTGGGCTCATCGAGTAAAATCAAGTCGGGTTTTTGCAATAAAATCTTCGCCAACTCAATCCGCATTCTCCAACCTCCCGAAAATTCTGACGTTGGACGCGAAAAATCGTCACGCACAAATCCCAAACCAATCAATATCTTTTCTACTTCCGCTTCATAATTGACTTCTTCAATGGCATAATACTTTTCGCTTAAATCCGAAACTTGCTCTATGAGTTTCATATATTCATCACTTTCGTAATCGGTGCGAATCGTTAGCTGCTCATTGATGGCATCCATCTCGGCTTTCATTTTGAACACTTCTCCAAAGGCTTTCGAAGTTTCCTCGACCACTGTCGCGGTATCCGTCGTCAATAAATGCTGCGGCAAATAAGCGATTACTGCTTCTTTGGGCGCCGAAATATTTCCGGTTGACGGTTTGCTTTGTCCCGCAATTATCTTAAGAAGCGTCGACTTACCCGCGCCATTTTTACCCATCAAGGCAATTTTGTCATTTTCATTGATAGCAAAAGAAACGTCGCTAAATAATGTGGTTCCGCCAAATTGCACGGAGATATCGTTGACTGTGATCATTAGATTTTTGGATTGTTAGATCTTTAGATTTTTTTGAAGCCGCAAAGATAGTCTAATTTAGAAATGAGGCAATTTGGAAATGCACTAATTTGGAAATTCGAAAACGTAATTACAAACAATTAGTCATACATTTATAAATTATAATCTATAAACCGAAATGCCGCTATTCGATTACAGTTTTCTCAGCGAAATTTTGCCGAAAGCCAAGATAAAAAAGAGCTTTAGGAACGCAAAAAAATCCTATCTCAATCGGGTTCGGCTCGCTACTTCTCTATTTTTCTTTGGTATGGGATTTTGCTTTGCCACTTGGGCGAGTCGCATTCCGGATATTAAATCAACGCTGCATCTCAGTGAAGCCGCTTTAGGAACTTTACTTTTTGCGTTGCCATTTGGTCAGCTGGTAGCCATGCCGTTCTCGGGAAAAGTGGTCGCACAATATGGTAGCAGAAAAATTGCCATTTTGGGATCGTTACTATATGCCATTTGTCTGATTTTACCTGGACTAGCAACAACAGATTGGCAGTTGGCCATTGGATTGTTTTTATTTGGATTTTTTGGTAACTTCTGCAATATCGCCGTCAACACCCAAGGTGTTTATACCCAACAATTGTTTACCAAGCCGATAATAGGTTCGTTTCATGGTTCGTGGAGCTTGGCAGGGTTTTGTGGCGCGCTGCTAGGGTTATTGATGTTGGCTTTTTCATTAAGTCCGTTGTTGCATTTTGTAATCGCATCGATCATTGTCAGCTTCATCATCGCTTTCAATTATAAATTCATCATCGAATCCAAATCAATTCAAAAAGAGGATAAAATCGGATATTCCTTTTTTAAAAAACCAGATAAAATCCTAGTATGGTGTGGCGTCATCTGTTTTTGTAGTATGGCTAGTGAAGGCATTATGTTTGACTGGAGCGGTGTGTATTTCAAAGAAATTATCAAAGCTCCTGGTGCCTTAGTGGCTGTAGGTTATACGACCTTTATGATTAGCATGGCTTCAGGTCGGTTTTTGAGTGATGTTTTGGTGAGAAAATACGGAACAAAAAAAGTATTGATTGCCAGTGGCATGATCATCTCTTCTGGGTTTTACATGGCAGTTTTGTTTCCTTTTTTGATACCGTCTACTATTGCATTTATGCTAATTGGCTTTGGAGTATCTAATGTGGTTCCCATCATTTTTAATGTGGCTGGAAATAATGAAAAAGTCCCAACAAGCATTGCGATAACGATTGTATCGAGCATTAGTTTTCTGGGATTTTTAATCGGTCCACCATGCATCGGTTATATTGCTGAATTGACCAGTTTGAAATATGCGTTCGCTATTGTTGGCGTATTTGGTTTGTTGATCTCGATGCTTGTTATCAAACTGAAAATATTTCAATAAAACTAAATACTCAACCGAAATTCCTCTATAACCGAATTCGCTTTACCAAAATCAATTTCTTGAATAAATAATTCAACGGGTTTGGTATTTGACAAAGACGGCAACACATTCGATTGGTTGTTATTGCGAATGACGGTAGTTACGCCTATTGATTCTATTTTTTCTTGTAAGGCGAGCGCCAGAATTTCGTTGCCTGAAAATACTTTCATTAATCCCATGGATAGAGTTGTTAGTAATTAGTGATTGGTAATTAGTGATTGGTGATTAGTGATTAGATGTAGATTGATGGATTTTATTCTTCGTCTTCTAATTCAAACCAAATAGGCTCGATAAGCATCTTTTCTGTGAGCATTTCTATCCGTTCGCTCAGCACTTCCGAAAAGACAATGCGTTGTGTTTTGGTGATGCTATTCGATATTCTCATGATCTTGGTCTCATGCCGCAATTTCAAAATCGGTTCGGCATCATCCAAAATAAACATCTTCAATCGATTGACGTTGTAGCCAGCCGTCGTAAACATTTCGTTCAATCTGTTGGGTGTTCCGATGAGCACATCGATTCCGGTGGAGATATAATTCTTGTCGTATTCTAGATCGCCTTTGTCATGCACACCGTAAACGCGCAAATTGGTATATTTCCCGAACTGTTCAAATAGTTCTTCCATGGCGAGGACTTTCGCTTTATCTTCTACAATAATCAAAGCTCGAGGCGATTCTTCTCCTTCGGCAACCAGTTGTTGGATAACATTCAGCACAATCGTAGTCGATTTTCCGCTACTCGCGGGCGCAATGATCACGCAATCGGCGCCACTTTTCAAAGTAGAAAAAGTATCTTGTTGAATGGGATTAGCTTCTGTTAAGCCTGATTCAATCAGCGCTTGTTGGAGGTTGGGGTTTATTTTTTTTAGGTTCATTTGTGGGTTGTAAGTTGTAAGTTGTAAGCTGTAAGTCGACTGAGCGAAACCTATAACTTACAACCGACAACAATTTATTTACTTGCGAACAATTTTACATCCGTTTCAG
>JBIKRP010000293.1:0-3523 GCA_044349145.1 Flavobacterium sp. | reverse complement strand
CAATGCAAGTAGGAGTTAATGCTTATACTTTGTATAGTAATTTTAATAATGTGCAATCTGCAACAATCAAGAAAGCTGCTGGTGAGCATGAATTTGCTTGTGTTCAATCACAAAAGACTTTAATGGGCCGAGGCGATATTATTAAAGAAACGACCTTAGAGATATTTAATACAAAAGATGCGGCAGAGTGGAATGAAGTTCCTAAAGTATCTTTAGATCATAAAGAAGTTGCTGCTACATCTGTAGATTTATGGACTCCTTTCGATCGTTCTGTTGGACATCACTTTAACTTATCAATCGACTTAAATGCTTGTACTGGTTGTGGCGCCTGCGTCATTGCTTGTCATGCCGAGAACAATGTTCCTGTTGTTGGAAAAGAAGAAGTAAGAAGAAGTCGTGATATGCACTGGTTGCGTATTGACAGATATTATTCTTCTGAAGATACTTTCGCGCATGACAACGAGAAGAAAGAAAACTTCAAAGGTTTATTTGGAGATAAAGGATCTTTAGGTGGTTTTGGTGAAATGGAACAAGCGGCAGATAATCCGCAAGTGGCTTTTCAACCTGTAATGTGTCAACACTGTAACCACGCTCCTTGTGAAACAGTATGTCCTGTTGCTGCTACATCTCACAGCCGTCAAGGTCAAAACCATATGGCTTATAATAGATGTGTTGGAACTAGATATTGCGCGAACAACTGCCCATATAAAGTACGTCGTTTCAACTGGTTCTTATACAACAAAAACAGTGAGTTCGATTTTCATATGAATGACGATTTAGGACGTATGGTCTTGAATCCAGATGTCAATGCTCGTTCACGTGGAGTTATGGAAAAATGTTCGATGTGTATTCAAATGACACAAGCAACTATTTTAAGTGCGAAACGTGATGGTAGAGCTATCGCTGACGGAGAATTCCAAACGGCATGTTCAAATGCTTGTTCTTCTGGAGCGATGATATTTGGCGATGTAAACGACAAAGAAAGTAAAGTCGCAGCTTTATCAGAAGAAGATAGAATGTACCATTTGTTAGAGCATGTTGGAACGAAACCGAATGTGTTTTACCACGTGAAAGTTAGAAATACGTAATAGAAATTAAAAATCAATTTAAAGGATTATGTCTCATATATACGATTCAAGCATTAGAAAACCTTTAGTTATAGGCGATAAGACTTATCACGACGTAACAGTTGATGTCGCTGCTCCTGTAGAAGGAAAAGCCAACAGACATTGGTGGATTGTATTTTCAATTGCTTTGGCAGCATTCCTTTGGGGATTGTGTTGCATTATCTATACCATCTCGACAGGAATCGGGACTTGGGGATTAAATAAAACTGTTGGTTGGGCTTGGGATATCACTAACTTCGTTTGGTGGGTAGGTATTGGTCACGCAGGAACGCTGATCTCGGCGGTACTTTTATTATTCCGTCAAAGATGGAGAATGGCTATTAACCGTTCTGCAGAAGCAATGACCATTTTCTCAGTAATTCAGGCAGGTTTGTTTCCAATCATTCACATGGGACGTCCTTGGTTAGCTTACTGGGTATTGCCAATTCCAAATCAGTTTGGATCGTTGTGGGTAAACTTTAACTCACCATTACTTTGGGACGTATTTGCAATTTCTACGTATTTGTCTGTTTCGCTTGTATTTTGGTGGACAGGTCTTTTGCCAGATTTTGCGATGATTAGAGATAGAGCCGTTAATCCATTCCAAAAGAGAATTTACACCATCCTAAGTTTTGGATGGAGCGGAAGAGCTAAAGATTGGCAACGATTCGAAGAAGTATCTTTGGTATTAGCAGGTTTAGCTACACCACTTGTACTATCGGTGCATACGATTGTATCGATGGACTTTGCTACTTCAGTTATTCCAGGTTGGCATACAACGATTTTCCCTCCGTACTTTGTTGCGGGAGCGGTATTCTCAGGATTTGCGATGGTAAATACTTTGCTTATTATCATGAGAAAAGTGTCTAACCTTGAAGCATACATTACCATACAACATATCGAGTTAATGAATATCATTATCATGATCACTGGATCGATTGTAGGTGTTGCATATATTACGGAGCTGTTTATTGCCTGGTATTCTGGAGTTGAATACGAGCAATACGCTTTCTTAAACAGAGCAACAGGACCTTACTGGTGGGCATACTGGTCGATGATGACTTGTAATGTGTTCTCTCCTCAATTCATGTGGTTTAAGAAATTAAGAACGAGCATTATGTTCTCCTTTATCATATCAATTGTAGTAAATATCGGAATGTGGTTCGAGCGTTTTGTAATTATCGTTACTTCACTACACAGAGATTATCTTCCATCATCTTGGACAATGTTCTCACCAACATTTGTCGATATCGGAATATTCATAGGGACTATTGGTTTCTTCTTCGTTTTGTTCTTATTATATGCTAGAACATTCCCTGTAATTGCGCAAGCGGAAGTGAAAACGATTTTGAAAGCGACCGGAGAAAATTATATTAAAGCAAGAGAAGCAAATAAACATTCACATCATGAGTAGTAATAAAGTTATTTACGCCATTTATAATGACGATGACACTTTGATGGATGCCGTAAAAAAGACACGTGCAGCGCATCACCATATTGAAGAAGTTTTTACTCCTTTTCCAGTTCACGGTCTAGACAAAGCTATGGGAATTGCTCCTACTAGAATCGCAATTTGCGCATTCATATATGGACTTTGCGGATTGTCATTCGGAACTTGGATGATGAACTATGTGATGATCATGGATTGGCCACAAGATATTGGTGGCAAACCAAGTTTCAGTTATATACAAAATATGCCAGCATTCGTGCCAATTATGTTTGAAGAAACAGTATTTTTTGCAGCGCACTTGATGGTAATCACTTTCTACATGAGAAGTAAATTGTGGCCTTTTAAGAAAGCTGAAAATCCAGATGTGAGAACTACTGATGATCATTTCTTAATGGAAGTGTCAGTAAACAATAATGAAAAAGAACTAGTATCCTTTTTTGAAAGTACGGGCGCAGTAGAAGTTAAAGTAATAGATAAGCATTAATAAATCACTATGAAAAGTCTATATAAAATAGCATTTTTAGTTTGTGTATCGGTTGTGGTTTCATCTTGTAAAGACAATTTGAATCCAAACTACCAGTACATGCCAAACATGTATGAATCGGTAGCGTACGAGACCTACTCCGAATCAAATGCTTTTAAAAACGGTAAAGAAGGGCAATTGCCAGCAGAAGGATCAATTAATAGAGGTTTTGAGGTGTATGATTACCCAAATTCAACTGCGGGTTATGACGCTGCTAAAGCTAATTTGAAATCGCCTTTAGATTCGACTTCAGTAAACATGGATAAAGCAAAAGAATTATATGAGATCTATTGCGCCATCTGTCACGGAAATGCAGGTGACGGAAAAGGGAAATTAGTAACACAAGGGAAATATCTGGGAGTGCCTAATTACAAAGACAGACCAATTACTGAAGGAAGTGTTTTTCACGTACAACAATTTGGACTTAATGCTATGGGTTCTTAT
>JBIKRP010000028.1:0-11987 GCA_044349145.1 Flavobacterium sp. | reverse complement strand
TCACTAGTGTCCACTATAGATTAAAAAAAGTTCTTTGAAATTATTGTAAATCTGTATTTTAAGTCTCATTTTAGAGCGTGACGATTTGAAATGAATCCATTATGTTCGTAAATTAACTTTACGAATATGAATCACGGAAAATATGTCTTTTCTCAATTGGTTGAATTTCTACCCCAACGTGTTTTTGATAGACTTGTTACAAAGTATGATGGCAATAAAAAAGTCAGACATTTTACTTGTTGGAATCAACTTTTATGTATGATTTTCGGTCAATTATCTTCTCGTGATAGCTTGCGAGATTTGATAATAGTTATCGAGGCACATCAATCAAAATCGTATCATTTAGGATTTGGGAAGAATGTAACTCGAAGCAATTTATCCAAAGCTAATGAAAACCGTAATTATAAGATATTTGAAGACTTTGCTAATCATTTAATCTTGATTGCTCAAGAAAAAAACCACAACGATAGTTTTGAGATAAAAGGCAATATTTATGCTTTTGATTCGTCAACAATTGATTTGTGTTTGAGTGTGTTTTGGTGGGCTCATTTTAGAACAACCAAGGCAGGAATAAAACTACACACACTTTTTGATATTAACACGCAAATACCTGTATTTATTCACATCACAGAGGCTAACGTTCATGATGTTAATGCAATGGACATAATCAACTACGAACGTTTTGCTTATTATATTTTTGACCGTGCTTATGTGGATTATTCCAGACTATATCAAATCACAAAGTCTTATGCTTATTTTGTTGTTAGGGCAAAATCAAATGTAAAATTTAAAAGAATGTATTCAAACAAAATAGATAAATCCACAGGAGTTATCTATGACCAAACTGGAAAAATAGAAGGCTTTTATACTTCAAAAGACTATCCCGAAAAGATAAGAAAAGTGAAATTCTTTGATGCTGAAAACAAAAAAATGTTAATCTTTTTGACGAATAATTTTGATTTATCAGCACAACAAATTGCCTTACTATATAAACAGCGTTGGCAGATTGAATTATTCTTTAAATGGATTAAACAACATCTGAAAGTTAAAACCTTTTGGGGAACAACAGAAAATGCTGTTCGCATACAAATTAATATCGCAATAATAACTTATTGTTTGGTGTCAATCATTGCAAAAGATTTAAAAATCAATCATTCAATCTACGAAATTTTACAAATTTTATCAGCATCATTACTCGATAAAACACCTGTAAATGAATTACTTATGAAATCAGATTACAATAATGTCAATGAGCATATTACTAACCAGCTGGTTTTCAACTTATTTTAAGTGGACACTAGTGACTTCGATACGTTTAAATTCGTTTTTGTCCAAATCTGATTGCAAATTGGTGCCAATTGATAAGCGTTCCCATCAATATCGCTTACCAAGGTGGTTATAAAAGGGAACTCATTGCCGTAAGCAGTGCCGGCACTATTTGTTGCATAAGCTCTTACATAGTAGGTTGTGTTTGCAGAAAGCCCTGTTATACTACTTGTAAATGCGCCCGTCCCTGTTCCATTAGTTGTTTTTGTAGCCAGGGCAATGGTAGGATTAGGACTTGTGCTCCAAACAACGCCTCTTGCTGTTACTTCCCCCTGCCCATCACTTGAAATGTTTCCTCCCGATACGGCAGAGTTGGTATTGTTGGAAACCTGCGCGGAAACTAGTGTAGGTTTTTTTATGATATAATATAATTGTGCTTGCACAGTCGATAACTGTGTCTGTAAGGCCGCTATTTGATCCTGGGCGTTTACTCCTGAACTATTTGCATACAAGGCGTAAGGCACACTCAATAATTCTTTGGATACTTCGAGGGTGTAGTTAGTTCCGCCCGTTAAATCGATCTGCGATTTTATGTAATGGGAACCACCTGCCCAATTTATAGCAGCAAAAGTACCTGTGAGAGCAGTTCCTCCGCCTACTTCTAATGTAAAAAGACCATTGTCATTCGTTGTTGCCGAATGCGTTTCGGTATAGACTACAGTATCAAATAAAGCCACGTGAATGATACTGATTTTTACTCCAATATTTTGGTTAACTACTAGTTCGTTTGCGTTGTTACGCAGAACAGATTGGTAGGACATTTTTTGAGGTGCTTGTGCGAAAACAAATACGCTTTGCAATAAAAGTAAAAGATTTAATTTTTTCATTTTTAGTAGTTGCTTTAAAATTCACGCGAAAGAAAATAAAAAATTCAAGAATTTCTTAAAAACAACTAACAACTTCCTTTCATTTTTAAAAATGAAAGGAGTTTTAACAAAAAAAGAAGCGAATTTCCTACTTATAGCGCTTTGAGAAATCACTTTATAGTGTAATAATTTTTTTTTGGTCAGGGAGAATTTTGAAATAGGGAGAAGAAAATAATATTGTGCTTTTGGGTTGACGTTTCAAGAACGACCTATTGCAAACATTAAAAATAATTTACCTCAGTGTAGATGGATTTCAGAGATGTATGAAGAAAATAACAAATTGGTCTGTACTAATAAATGAAATCTGTGGTTAAGAAATAGTGTGCTTTATTCAATAGCGCACAATGTTTTGCGGCTACAAGAAATTGGCAATTTCGGAGACTAAAACAGTCTGCCATAATTGAACTTGATAGGAAGCACAAATCTGCATGTAATCACTGAACCGCCAATTTCTTGTAGTTGCGATTGTTACTATTGATATTTGTAGCTTTTACATTTTATAAAAGTATCATTTAATGAACGCTACATAATCCACTTCAAGAGAAAACGGGCCTTCCTTTTTTTCATAAGTCATTATTCCCATTCTAACTATATTTTTTAAACTTTTCGATTTCATCCTATTTCCTGTAGGTTCGCCTATTACAATTTCTTGAAAATCTTTAAAATAAATAATCATCTCTTCCCAAGAATCATCCTTCTTTGGAGAAAATTCACGTTTGTAATTTGGCTTTGTCCAGTTTTGATTGTCTTCTAAAGTAAAAGCAAACTTTTGATTGGTTGATTTAAACTTAATTTTAATACCATTGTATTGGGATAAGTCAACATTTTTATATTTGGTTTTTATGGACGAAAAGCCTCCATAATTATCTAAAGAAATATTTCCGGATAGCAAAACAGAATTACTGGTGTATTCAATTTTAGATTTTGTAACTCCACCCATTATATTATCCGAAAGTAAAACCCATTCTTGATTTTTTTTGGCCAAATTACCGAAATCAATAAGTGATGACTGTGCGAATGATTTCAGTGATGTAACGGCTAATAATAAGTAAATTAATTTCATGTGTTATTTTTTTAATTTTAAAATTATTATTGGTTTAAATGGAATCTCTAACGCTACTGGTTAAGTATTCGCAATGCGAATTTAGAATAAATAAAATAATTCATTTCAGATTATTTGATTGATTTTAATTACTATTCACATAAAATATAGCACAACATGGTTACCATGACTCATCACTTATATGTCATGAAAACTGAACATCGCACTGTAGCGATTATATCCAACAAAATGGGGCAAGCAAACAAAAAGGATACAACCAAGAGGTAATAAATAAAAACGTGGCGATAGGGTAAGCCGTTTTTTTGTAAATTTGTTTTTTAAAATAGGTACTGATGGAATTTACTATAAAAATAGACTCTAGAAAAAAGGAAGCAAAAGCACTATTAGAGTATTTGAAAAACTTGCCCTTTGTTCAATTAGAACAAGAAAAACCTCGCTATAACGCCGCAACAGAAAAAGCAATACAAGAGGCAAGGAGCGGAATCGGAGTAACCAAAGTAAAAAATGTTGCCGATTTGTTTCAAAAACTAAATGCGTAGATGTACGCTATATCCTTTTCAAATAAATTCAAAAAAGACTATAAACTTTGCCTAAAAAGAGGATATGATATTGCTAAACTGGAAGAAGTTATTAACTTATTGGCAATAAATGGTAGACTTCCTGCAAAATATAAACCTCACGTTTTAAAGGGAAATTATGACGGTTTATGGGAATGTCATATTAAGCCCGATTGGCTTTTAATCTGGCTACAAGATGATCAAGAACTTACGTTGCTCTTTATCAATACAGGAACCCACAGCGACTTATTTTAGTCGCTTTTTTTATGGTACCGCTACCACGCGAATCCTTTCGTGCCGCTAACGAGCTATTTCCTTAGTCTAAAAAAAGGGCAAGAATTAAATCTTACGCTTTTTGAGAATTGGCTAATTTATTGTTTAAACACCCAGAAGGTTTTCCCCTAGATCCTTATTTTTTTCCTGATCAGCAGAAACAAAATCGCTAAAATGCACAATCAAAAATGCATTTTTGTAATTGATATGCACACTATAATGTGCGTTTTTATAAAGACAAAAAAAAACCTGTAACCACAATGCCACGTTTTCGTTAGCGTCTACGTTTAATTTATTAAAGTCGTTTTCGGCAATAGAAAGAATGCTTTCCAGAAGCCGCAACTTCGGCTAGACGGCGGGAAGCTGTTATAAATACGGTGAGCGTATCGAACGAATAAAACGATTTTTGTATATTTGGCCACTATGAACCTGATTCATCAAAATATTGAATTTATTAATGCTCTTTGTAAATCGCACAAAGTGAAAAGCTTGTATGCTTTTGGCTCTGTGTTGACAGATAAATTCAATGAGAAAAGTGATATAGATTTGATTGTAAACTTTAGTGATGTTCAATTACTAGATTATGCTGACAATTATTTTGACTTAAAATTTTCTCTCGAAGATACTTTCAAAAGATCTGTTGATTTGTTAGAGGAAAAAGCAATAAAGAATCCCTACTTTAAAAAAGCTATTGAAAAAAACAGGCAACTGATTTATGGATAATTATATTTTCGCATGGCTTTTCGATATCAAAAATTCAATTGAGGAAATTGAAAGTTACTTTCCAAATGGTAAAGTTTTCCAATATTATCATGAAGATTTAAAAACTAAACGTGCTGTTGAAAGGAATATTGAAATTATTGGCGAAGCAATGAGTAGAATTCTAAAACTTGAGCCCGAAATCATAATTTCTAATTCTCGGAAAATTGTTGATGCACGGAATAAAATAATTCATGGTTATGACGAAATCTCTGATGATGTGATTTGGGGTATTGTAGTTAACAACCTTCCCGTTTTAAAAACTGAAGTAGAAAATCTTTTGCCAGGTTAGCACTTCTAAAAACTACTATTACCTGTAAGCTGAACACTGCCCTCTGAACACTGCCTTTGACAAATTCTAGGAAATACGTTCCATATAGTCACTCGGTGTTTTTCCGGCAACTTTTTTAAAGGAGCGAATAAAAGTAGAATAAGACTTAAATCCAACTTGTTCGCCAATCGCTTCAATGGTCAATTGGTTGGATGTTCCTTCATCCAAAATACGAAGCGCATAAACTACTCGTAACTGATTGCGCCAATTAGAAAAAGATTCTTTTTTAATGTTGTTGAAATAATACGTCAAATGATGGGCGGGGATTTCTATTTCATCAGACATATTGGATAAGCTGCACTTGGGTTCCAAATACGTTTGTTTCTTGATACTTTCTTGAAGAAGCGTTTCTATCTTTTCAACATATTCAGGAGAAAAAAGTGATGCTGCTGCATTGCCCTCGATTTCATTTTGAACAGAACCATGAGCATAGTTTTCTTCTGAGGCAAAGGTATCGACAACCAAACTTATTGGAATAGTGTCATGCATTGAATTGTCTTTTGGGGTTAAAGGTAAACCGTACATGATTTGCGGAAAAAACATCACCATCATATTCATCCCAACATACACGATAGCGGCAAAAAGCAATGCTCCACTAGCACGATCTAAGAAAATAGATTTACTATCATAAAGCCACATAGTAGCCATGGCCACGGTAAAATTTATCGTGATAATCGTTACAATACTGGTAAAAAGCAGCAACCATTTTTTTATGAGTTGATACTGATGGGTGTTGGTTATGGGATTGTTTTTTTTCTTTCTGTAATGTCCTAATAAAACCCATAGTGCAATACAATAAAAATAGGTTTGTAACACATTAAGAAGTTGGTCGAGCTGATGCGGTAGAATCCTGTTAATATGAAAAGGAGCCATGTCCCAATCGTCGGAAAGTATATTATTGGCAATCGACAATTTATAGTCCCAACTAGAAAAAAAATAAGGAATATAGCCCACGAATGAAATCCCGAAAAGTGCAAAATGCAGCAAATCTGTTTTGTTGAGTTTACTGTTGTCTCTAAGAAGACTGCGCAAATAGAAAAAAGCACAAGGTCCGATCAAATAAAAAAAAGCATGCGTGTTGGTAAAAAAAGCAACCTTATTGGCGGATGCGCCATAAAAAAAATAAAAATTCTCCAATAAATACAGAGAGGCAAAAAACAGAAATGCAGCCAAATAGCGATTGGCACTTCTGTATCCTTTATTGAAATAAAGGATGAGTAAAGGCAAAAACAAGCCGGTTAAACAGATATTAGGCAATTAGTGAATGCAAATGATTCTAATTTTGAAATGCAAACATAAATTATTTTTTGCTAATAGTGAGTCAAAAGTACACTTCTTAGCAACCCTGGCAAAGTTTCCGGACTTTGTGCTAACCCGTTTCCACCCAAATTTCTAACAACAAAATCTTACGATTAATAGCAATTAAATACAATAACCCTTTGCGCCTTTATGCCTTTGCGAGAAAACCCGCTGCGCCATTATCCCGACTTTGCGTCAACGTTACAACACAATACCAACAAAAAACCGCCTCCTCTCCAAAGCAACCTAAAAATCCATCGAAAAAAAACATTCCCAACACAACGTTAAGTCTTGTTAAACCATCGTTAAACTCTTTTACCAAAAACAATACTTTTCTAATTTTACGTTCACATTAAAAAAAACAAATTAGTTTCATTAAAAAGATTACAACTACCATGAAAAAATTTTCTAGTTTATTTTTAGTCTCAGTGTTGAGCGGTGCCACAACACTCGCAGGTTACAAATTATTGATAGACAATGATGGATTCTTTTCAAAATCAAAAAGTGTGGTGACGCTCGCGCCCAGCAACTACGCCAAAAACGCAAGTCTGGTTCCCGAAGGCTTAGACTTTACGGAAGCTGCAGACAAAACAGTTCATACCGTCGTGCACGTAAAAAATGTGTCGTACCGAACCATTTCCAATCCAATGCTCGAGTTTTTCTACGGATATAGCGGCGGCCAACAACAAGAGCAAGTCGGAACAGGTTCCGGAGTGATTATTTCCGAAGACGGTTATATCGTGACCAACAACCACGTGGTCAAAGATGCGTCAGACATAGAAATCACTTTAAACAACAAAAAGACTTATAAAGCAAAACTCATCGGAACCGATTCTAAAATGGATATTGCTTTACTGAAAATCAATGCCGATGAAAAATTACCTTATTCTGTTTTCGCAGATTCGGACAGTTCTAAAGTGGGCGAATGGGTCTTGGCGGTCGGTAATCCGTACAGCCTTACGTCGACAGTTACAGCAGGAATTATTTCTGCCAAAGCGAGAAATTTAGATACCAACGGCATCCAATCTTTCATTCAAACCGATGCGGCGGTAAACCCAGGAAATAGTGGTGGTGCATTAGTGAACACGCGAGGTGAATTGATCGGAATCAATACCATGATTTCATCGCAAACTGGTTCTTATGTAGGATATTCTTTTGCCGTTCCTTCCAACATTGCCAGAAAAATTATAGAAGACATCATGGAATTTGGGAATGTACAACGCGGTATTCTGGGCGTTGAAGGTGGCGAGCTCAACAGTGCCGCTTCTAAAGAATTAGGCGTAAAAGAAACGCAAGGTTTTTATGTGAAAAAAGTAACTAAAAATTCAGGCGCTGAAAAATCTGGCTTAACCAAAGGCGATATCATCATAAAATTAGACAACCAAGATATCAATACATATGCAGAACTGTCTGGCTTTATCAATACCAAAAGACCAAACGACAAAGTGCAAGTATCGTATATCAGAGATGGTAAAACCTATAGCGTTCCAGTTGTGTTAACCAAAAACGAATTCTATACCACAGAGTTTAAAGGTATCGAATTTGAGAATATTGATGCCGCCGATAAAAAGAAATATCGCATCGACGCGGGAGTTCGAATCAAGGAAATTAACAATGATAATCTGAAACCCTATTACGACGAACTAAAAGGAACCATTATCCTCAGTATCGATAATATGAAAGCAAGCGATGTGGAAACCGTCTCAAGAATCATAGGAAAGAAAGACGAAAACCAAAGTGTTAGTATTGAAATGATTAACAAAATGGGGCAACGCATTCGTATCATTATTTAAAATTGGGTTATTAATTCTTAAAAAACCACTTCAAATTGAAGTGGTTTTTATATGGAGAAATTTTTCAAAAAATCATTTACGAAATCGATTGAAATCGATACTTTTGCAAAAATTTTGAAATAAACAACACTAACTATTTTATATTTTCAAACTATGAGCAACACCAATGTATACGAAAAGGAAGTCTCTTTTCAGGTCGACAGAAGAAGAGCTGGCGTAGAATTTATCAAAATCATCAGCGATTTATGGTATGACAAATCCATCGAAATGGTTTTATTCCGAAACCAACTGATCAATCGCAATGTGAGCGATATTATAAACCTACATGAATATGCGGGCGAATTCGTGGGCAAACCAATTTCTATTTTCGACACGGTTGACATCGCCAAAGCCATTCTTTCTTTAGATTTACCACCGTCTAAATTAGACATCGGAAAATTGACCTACGAATACAATCTAGAAAACGAGAAGTTCAATAACGCAAGAGCCTTTGTTGTAGATAAACTAAAGAATGCTAAAGACACCCAAGATATTCAACCCAAAGATGTAGTGCTTTATGGTTTTGGTAGAATCGGTCGATTGTTAGCACGTGAACTGATGTCAAAAATGGGCAAAGGCAATCAGTTGCGACTGCGTGCTATCGTAACCCGCGACAAAAACGATGCGGTAACTTTAGAAAAAAGAGCTTCTTTATTGCGTTACGACTCGATTCATGGCGATTTTCAAGGATCAGTCGTTGCCGATGCTGAAAACAATGCCCTTATTATCAATGGAACGACCGTGCATATCATTACGGCAAACGGACCAGAGGAAATTGATTATACCAAATTCGGAATAGAAGATGCGTTGGTAATTGACAATACTGGAGCATTTACAACACAAGAAGCACTAGCACGACACCTCACTTCAAAAGGAACGCAAAAGGTATTATTGACTGCACCGGGAAAAGGCGTTCCGAATATCGTACATGGCGTGAACCACAATGAATACAATCCAGATGAAGTCAATATTTTCTCCGCGGCTTCTTGCACCACCAATGCGATTACGCCGATTTTGAAAGCGTTGGAAGATACTTTGGGTGTGGTAAAAGGACACTTAGAAACGATTCATGCGTATACCAATGACCAGAATTTGGTCGACAACATGCACAAAAAATACCGTCGCGGTAGAGCCGCCGGATTGAATATGGTCATTACGGAAACTGGGGCTGGAACAGCGGTAGCTAAAGCGATTCCTTCGCTGGCAGGTAAATTAACTTCGAATGCTATTCGAGTTCCAGTACCAAATGGTTCTTTGGTTGTTTTGAACTTAGAAGTGGGCAAAGAAACTTCCGTTGCAGAAATCAATGCGATTATGAAAAAATATGCCTTAGAAGGCGAATTGGTAGAGCAAATCAAATACTCGTTGAACAACGAATTGGTGTCTTCAGACATCATTGGAACCTCAGCGCCATCTATCTATGATAGCAACGCAACCATCGTTTCTGGCGACGGGAAAAACATCGTCCTATATATATGGTATGACAACGAATACGGGTACAGCCACCAAGTAATTCGTTTGGCAAAATATATTGCTAAAGTAAGACGCTACACGTATTACTAGTCGATAACAAACCTAGACTTTACAGAAAATCCGCTTCATGATGAGGCGGATTTTTTATTTTTAGAAGCCGAGAACCTGCTATACGCTAACCCGAGCGCAGCGAACGGTCTGAACACAAATAATCAATAAATATATTGTGAGGTAATCTTTTGCGCTGAAAACCAGCACAAAAGGATGCCGCTTCTATCAGGGCTAGAGCATTGTCGCTACATTGCGAACTGCGTGAGATTTAGCTTCGCTCGATTCGGCTGTGCCTCGGGTGATATTAAGAGGAGGACAGCCAGTGGCTGTCAGGTATTTTTTATTTCATTAGAGATTACTATTTCATGTAATTGCGTAAGGGATAGAGGCGATATCCTCGCAGCGTAGCAAGAGATAAAGCCGATAGCCCGACCGGCCTTTTCCGGCGCGGTCACGCCCAAAAACCTAAAACGCACAGCCCACAACTTACAACCTACAACTTACAACCTACAACCTACAACCAACAACTACTCTTTCCCCTTCGTCAAATAATACACCGGAATACCCAACAACATAATCAACACGCCCCAACCACAGGTACTGGTTTTAGTAAACAACAAAGCAATCGAAACGGCACTTGCCACGACAATATAAATCGCTGGCAGCAACGGATAACCGAAAGCTCTATAAGGTCTTTCTGCATCCGGCAGCTTGCGACGAAGGATGAAAATTCCGTAAATGGTCAGGATATAAAATATGAGTACAATGATGATTACAAAATCTAGTAAGTCACCGTATTTTCCGGTCAAACACAAAGCCGAAGCCCAAATGCACTGCGCCCACAAAGCCCAAGCCGGAACGCTTGCCGAATTGAGATGCGACGCTTTTTCGAAAAACAAGCCGTCTTTTGCCATCGTATAGTAAACACGCGCACCCGCCATAATCAAACCATTATTGCAGGCAAACGTAGAAATCATAATCATCACCGCGATAATCAAAGTGCCCATATCGCCAAAAATATATTGTGAGGCAACCACCGCTACCCGATCCGATTTGGCGGTTGCAATTTCATCAAATGGAATGACTGCCAAGTACATGAGGTTGGCTACGATATATATAATCGTCACAATAAAAGTTCCCAAAAACAAACTCAATCCCACATTGCGTTTTGGGTTTTTAATTTCACCTGCGATAAAAGTCACACCGTTCCAAGCATCGCTCGAAAACAGCGAACCAACCATGGCAGCAGCGATTCCCGATATCAAAGCAACGCCACTGATGGGCAACCATGAAGCTGTTTCAGACACATACGCTTTTGTAGCCCACATGTCGGTCCAGTTGGCGTTCCAAATAGCTGATTTGGCACCCAATAGAAATCCAAACACAACCAATCCCACTAACGAAAGTATTTTTATAACGGTCAAAACCGTTTGCAACGTCTTACTATTCTTTACCCCTTTGCTATTCAAATAGGTCAGAAAAACAATCGTAATAATAGAAACAATTTGCGCAGCATGAAGCGTAAAACCACCAGATTGTATGAGGATATTCTCTTCGCTCATGATAGGAAAAAGATAAGCCGCAAACTTCGAAAATCCAACACCAACAGCAGCAATGGTTCCTGTTTGAATGACCGCAAAGAAACTCCAGCCATACAAAAACGCAATGAGCTTATTATAGGACTCTCTTAGGTAAACATATTGCCCCCCCGCTTTGGGAAACATGGCACTCAATTCTCCATAACTTACAGCGGCAATCATGGTGATGATTCCGGAGATAATCCAAATAAGTGTTAGCCAACCGGCCGAACCTACTTGACGTGCAATATCAGAACTGACGATAAATATACCGGACCCAATCATCGATCCAACGACCAACATCGTTCCGTCTAATAATCCCAGTTCCCGTTTAAATTCTTCTTGATTGTGGTTTTCCATAATAGTTATTTAGAGCGTAATTTAGGTTAAAAATAATTTGTGCTTGTGGCTAAAGATATAAAAAAGTTCTTTGATTTTAACTTTTGTAAAAACGCTCGGAAAACAAATAGCCCTCGTGTCAACCAATACAAAACAAGAAACCCGCAGTAAAAAAGCGGGTCTCTTTTGTAATAATAACAAAAATTAAAAAACTAAAACAAACTTACAATCCAAATCTCAA
>JBIKRP010000292.1:0-3528 GCA_044349145.1 Flavobacterium sp. | reverse complement strand
AAATGTTGATAAGAACGTTAAAACATTTGTTTCAAAAACAATAAATAGGTTTGGTGAACTTTAATTTTTGGTTATTTTTACCACATGAACATACGAGGAAAATTAATCATCATAGGCGGTGCCGTTGACAAAGGAAGTTTTACGGAGACCGATTTAGATAAAAATGCAGCTAAGAATTTGAATTTTTTCGAAGCTGGAATTTTAAAGCGTATTATTGAAGAATCGAAGCATAAGGAACAATCTCGTGTTGAAGTCATCACGACCGCTTCTAAAATTCCGCGCGAAATTGGTCCAGAATACGTCAAAGCTTTTGCTTATTTGGGCGCCAATAACGTGGATGTCCTGCATATTGAAAAGCGTGAGCAAGCAATAGAACCCGAGGTTTTGGCTCGTTTGAAGGCGGCAGATGTAGTGATGTTTACTGGTGGTGATCAGTTGCGTTTGACTTCTATTTTGGGAGGAACTGCATTTCATGATATCATTTTGGACAAATACCATAACGAAGATTTTATTTATGCCGGTACTTCTGCGGGAGCTGCTGCTGCATCTAATAATATGATTTACCAAGGAAGCAGTTCCGAGGCTTTGCTGAAAGGTGAAGTGAAAATCACCAGTGGATTGGGTTTGATTGATGGTGTGATTATCGATACGCATTTTGTACAACGTGGTCGGATTGGACGCTTGTTTCAATCGGTAGTTGGTAACCCGAAAGTACTTGGAATTGGTTTAGGAGAAGATACTGGCTTGTTGATTACCGATAACAACAAGATGGAAGCCATTGGTTCTGGGCTTGTTATTCTAGTGGATGGTCGCGAGATCAAAGACACCAATTTGACGCAAGTTGAATTAGGGCAACCGATATCGATCAATCATTTGGTGACTCACGTGATGAGCATTAATGACACTTTTGATTTGAGTACATTTAAGATGACTATTAAGTCGTCGCAATACGTTTAATAGATTATGAGATCATAAGATTTTAAGACTGTAAGACACCACTTTCTTAAAATCTTACAATCTTACAATCTTACAATCTTACGATCTAAAATGAAAATAATCATCCACGGCGGTTTTTTCTCCGAGTCTTCTACCAATCACGAAACGAAAGTAGCCAAGCAAAATGCATTGAAGCAGATTGCGACGGATTCCTATGAATTTCTAAAAACGCATTCGGCACTAGAAACCGTGGTTTTTGCAGTTTCTTTATTGGAAGATGATCCGTTGTTTAATGCAGGAATTGGTTCACAAATTCAAAGTGACGGAAAAATACGCATGAGCGCTTCGTTGATGGATGGAACTACGCAGAAAATGAGTGGTGTCATTAATATTGAAGAAGTCAAAAACCCAATTCAAGTCGCTGAAGTCTTGATGACTGTTGATGATCGCGTATTGGGAGGAAGTGGCGCGACGAATTTTGCACGTCAACACGAATTTGAAAAATTCTCGACAGAAATTCCACAACGACGTGCTGAATATGAAGCCAAACTCGAATCCGCTGGATTGGGAACGGTGGGTTGTGTAGCGTTGGATAAAGCGGGAAAATTGGCGGTCGCTACTTCAACCGGCGGCAAAGGATTTGAAATTCCTGGACGGGTTTCTGATTCCGCAACTGTGGCTGGAAATTATGCCAACGAATTTTGCGGGGTAAGTTTGACTGGCGTCGGCGAAGATATTGTGAGCAATGCCACAGCTGCAAAAATTGTAACACGTGTGACGGATGGTTTTACTTTGAAAGACGCCTTTGCCAAAACTTTTGATGAATTGTTACCTTATGACGGATTTGCCGGTGCCATTGCTATTGATGGTGATGGAAATATGTTTCATCAGGATTCTCATCCGAGTATGGTGTTTGCGAGTTTTGATGGAGAGAAGTTTGAGGTTTTTAATTAGAAGTTAATCTTTCTATTTATTGAAGATTGCGTGAAGGATTACCTCACCTCGCTATTATTTTTAATTGGAGTTCGGTGAATGCTTCGCATTTGTGGCGGATATCCTTTTTTGTGAGGAACGATTCAAAAAAGATAAAGCCGAAAGCCTGACCCTTGTGGTCACGTCCTAAAGGTTACTGAGTGTCTGAGTTGCTTAGTACCTGAGAAAAAAAACTCAGAAACTCAGGCACTCAGTATCTCAGTAACTCCAGAAAAACAAAAAACCCGATCTTTCGAACGGGTTTCTCTATAGTAAGTAATTCTAAATCTGGTTGATAAAACGTTTATTTTACTTTATTAAGTACAGCTTTGAAGGCTTCTGGGTGATTCATTGCTAAATCGGCTAAAACTTTACGGTTCAATTCGATACCGTTTGCTTTAACTTTCCCCATAAATTGTGAGTAACTCATTCCTTCTAAACGAGCTCCAGCGTTGATACGTTGAATCCATAAAGCACGGAAGTTTCTCTTGTTTTGCTTTCTATCACGGTAAGCATAGCACATCGCTTTTTCTACCGCGTTTTTCGCAACTGTCCAAACGTTTTTACGACGACCAAAGAAACCTTTGGCTTGCTTCATTATCTTTTTTCTTCTTGCTCTTTTAGCAACTGAATTGACTGATCTTGGCATAATTTTTCTGTTTTTTTTGTAGCAGGCGTCCGAATTGAATCAAGGAACTTAAGGCCGTACTCCAAGGTTATTTTTAAATTGTTTTAACCTAGAATCTTTTGTTGTTTGTTGTAAGTTCTATGTTGTACGTTGGGTAACCTACAACGATCAACTTCCAACCGTCAACATTTTTTAGATGATTCTTAATTGTTGTTTGATGCTTTTCATATCTGTAGAGTGAACCAACGCTGAATGTGTCAACGCTAATTTACGTTTCTTAGATTTTTTAGTCAGGATGTGACTTTTGAAAGCATGCTTTCTTTTGATCTTTCCAGAACCAGTAACTTTGAATCGTTTCTTGGCGCTAGATTTGGTTTTCATTTTAGGCATTTTTCCTAGTTGTTTTTGATTTATTCTTACTTACTATTTTGAGTGGCTGAGTTTCTTAGTAGCTGAGTTTCTGAGTTTTCTTTCAGGTTAAATCGGCACTTTTTCTTTCAGTACTTAATTTTCTTTTTTTCGGAGCTGATCCGGCTTTCCGCAGTGCACGGCACTTTGCTTCAATCCGGGCTAGGGCATTCGAGTTACCGATTCGCTTCTCAGCAACTCAGGCACTCAGCCGCTCAGCAACTATTTTTTCTTCTTCGGCGCAATAAACATGATCATTCGCTTTCCTTCCAACACCGGCATCGCTTCTACTTTTCCGTATTCTTCTAAATCCGTAGCCAAGCGCAATAACAAAATTTGACCTTGGTCTTTATAGATGATCGAACGTCCTTTAAAGAACACAAACGCTTTCAATTTAGAACCTTCTTTCAAGAATTTCTCTGCGTTTTTTCTCTTAAATTCGTAATCATGTTCATCGGTTTGCGGACCAAATCGAATTTCTTTCACTACAATTTGAGTAGATTTTGCTTTCAATTCTTTCTCGCGTTTCTTTTGCATATAAACGAACTTCTTGTAGTCGATTATCTTGCAAACTGGTGGATCAG
>JBIKRP010000291.1:0-3537 GCA_044349145.1 Flavobacterium sp. | reverse complement strand
CAGAAAAACACCATTCCGCCGCACGTTTTGGTCATGACCGCCACGCCTATTCCGCGCACGTTAGCGATGAGTTTGTATGGCGATTTAGACATTTCTGTGATTGATGAATTGCCGCCGGGACGAAAACCCATTCAAACCGTTCATCGCTTTGATTCGAACCGCTTAAAAGTGTGGAAATTTATTCGAGATGAAATCGAAAAAGGACGACAAATCTATATTGTATATCCTTTAATTCAAGAATCTGAGAAGATGGATTTCAAAGACTTAATGGATGGATATGAAAGTATTTCTAGAGATTTTCCATTGCCAAAATATTCCATTTCAATTGTGCACGGCAAAATGAAACCTGCCGACAAAGACGCTGAAATGAAACGATTTTCCGAAGGCAAAACCAATATCATGGTGGCCACTACTGTAATTGAAGTAGGCGTAAATATTCCCAATGCAAGCGTGATGATTATTGAAAGTGCCGAACGATTTGGATTGTCACAATTGCACCAGCTGCGCGGTCGCGTGGGTCGCGGCGCCGAACAGAGTTATTGCATATTGATGACCTCGCACAAATTGTCTTCTGATAGCAAGACACGCATGGAAACCATGTGCGCTACTAATGATGGATTTGAAATTGCTGAAGTCGATTTGAAATTGCGTGGTCCCGGAGATTTAATGGGCACACAACAAAGCGGTGTTTTGCAACTTCAAATTGCTGATATTGTTCGAGATAAAGATATTCTGCTTTTGGCTAGACAAGAAGCTATGAAACTTTTACGTGCAGATGCAGCCATGGACAGACCAGAACATACCGCTTTGAAGTCCGTTTTTATGGCACTCTCTAAGAAAAAAAATATTTGGAATTACATTAGTTAAAGCAATAATTTAAATACAAATACTACTGAAAATGATTTCCTACAACACTAAAGATTGGTTTACTTTTATTTTTCGATTTCACAAAGCGGATACGTTTCGGACGTTGTTTCCGATTATGATTGCCATTGGGATATATGCAGGGATTGTGGGCTACATGGAAGTCGAATATTGGAAATTATCCGATACCAGTTATATCAAAAACATCACAATCATGCACGGAATGTTGGGTTTTGTGATTTCGTTGTTGCTCGTTTTCCGAACCAATACGGCTTATGACCGTTGGTGGGAAGGCCGAAAATTGTGGGGTGCGTTGGTCAACAACAGTCGGAATTTTGCCTTGAAGCTCGCTGTCATTCTAAAAGACGGACAGGATCAGCATTATTTCAAACGCATGATTCCAACGTATGCTGCGGTGTTGCACCAGCATTTGAGCAATGATGAAACGAGTCTACAGTTGTTTGAGGATGTCGATTTGGAAATTGACCATCATTTGCACAGACCCAATCAAGTGGCGAAAAAGATGTTTCAAAAATTGAATGATTTGTACGACGAAAAAAAAATCTCCGGCGATCAATTGATTATTTTAAATGCCGAAATACAATCGTTTACCGACATTTGCGGTGCTTGTGAAAGAATAAAAAACACGCCTATTCCCTACTCGTACAGTGCGTTTATCAAGAAGTTTATTTTCTTTTACGTGATGACTTTGCCTTTTGGTTATTCGTTTAGTTTGGGTTATTATACGGCACCGGTTGTGGTATTTATCTTTTATGTATTGGCGAGTTTGGAACTAATTGCCGAAGAAATTGAAGATCCGTTTGGTGGTGATGCCAATGATTTGCCCACGCAGAAAATTGCTGAAAATATCAAAAAGCATGTGGGTGAACTGATGCCCTAGCCCTGATAGCAGCGGTATCCTTTTTTGTTTTTGCAGAAAGTCCCTCGACTGCGCTCGGGATGACAAAACAAAAAAGATATAGCGGATAGCAGGTTCCCGGCTCCTAAAAAAAATGCTTCAAAAAATTACCATTTTCTTTCGAACTCCACAGCGCAATGCTTATATTTGCGACCTTTAAAACAGACGGACAACACTCATGAAAATCTCTTACAACTGGTTAAAACAATTTATCAAAATCGATTGGAAATCTGATGAAACAGCCGCTTTGCTGACTGATTTGGGTTTGGAAGTGGAAGTAGTCGAAAAATACCAATCTGTGAAAGGTGGATTGGAAGGAATTGTAGTTGGACATGTTTTGACTTGTGTGCAACATCCGAATGCCGATCGCTTGAAAGTAACAACGGTTGATCTTGGAGATGGAACTCCTGTTCAAATTGTATGTGGCGCTAGTAATGTAGCTGCTGGACAGAAAGTACCTGTTGCCACGATTGGATCGACTTTGTATGACAAAGATGGAAATGCATTTGTCATTAAGAAAGGGAAAATTCGCGATGAGGAAAGTCATGGTATGATTTGCGCCGAGGACGAAATTGGACTCGGAACCAGTCATGATGGGATTATGGTTTTGGATGCCAATTTAAAACCTGGAACTTCTGTTGCAAAAGTTTTTAAAGTTGAAAATGACGAAATCTTCGAAATTGGTTTAACACCAAATCGCGCCGATGCGATGAGTCACTTAGGAACTGCAAGAGACTTGCGCGCGGGATTAATTCAAAGTGGCGTGAATGTAGAATTGATTACACCTTCGGTTAGTAATTTTAGAATAGACAAACGTACTTTAAAAATAGATGTCAAAGTAGAAAACGGAAAGTTAGCACCGCGCTATTGTGGCGTGACCATTTCTGGAATCACCGTGAAACCTTCACCGGAATGGTTGCAAAACCGATTGAAATCGATTGGACTGAATCCGAAAAACAATATCGTCGACGTAACCAATTACGTTTTGCACGAATTGGGGCAACCGCTACACGCTTTTGATGCTGCGAAAATAAACGGCAAGATATTGATAAAAACGATGCCTGCTGGAACCAAATTTACGACGCTTGATGACATTGAAAGAACCTTGCACGAAGAAGATTTGATGATTTGTGACGAAAAAGGTCCGATGTGTATTGCCGGTGTTTTTGGAGGAAAGAATTCTGGAGTTAGCGAAAGTACGACGAATATATTTTTAGAAAGTGCTTATTTCAATCCGGTAAGCGTTCGTAAAACAGCGAAAAGACATGGTTTGAGCACAGACGCTTCGTTCCGTTTTGAGCGAGGAATTGACCCGACCATCACTGAGTTTGCCTTAAAGCGTGCGGCTCTATTAATACAAGAAGTAGCTGGTGGTGAAATCACTTCTGATGTTATCGACATTTATCCTAAAAAAATAGAAGATTTTCCTGTTTTCTTGAATTTTGCCAAAACCGCGAGATTAATTGGTCAAGAGCTTTCCAAAGAAATCATCAAGAAGATTTTGGCTTCATTGGATATTAAAGTTAATAGTGTTACCGATGCGGGTCTTGGTTTGACCATTCCTGCTTACCGAGTAGATGTTCAGCGAGAAATTGATGTTATTGAAGAAATCTTGCGCGTTTACGGATACAACAACATTAATTTTACTAAGAAGTTGAATGCGACCGTTTCTAACTCAGCGCGAACAGAAGATTACAAATTGCAAAACATTGTTGGAAATCAACTGAATTCCTTAGGTTTCCATGAAATGATGG
>JBIKRP010000290.1:0-3542 GCA_044349145.1 Flavobacterium sp. | reverse complement strand
CCACAAGGCACCGAATTCCAACAAAAAGTATGGCAAGCTTTACTCGAAATCCCATTCGGAAAAACCTGCTCTTATATGGATTTATCCAAGAAGTTAGACGATGTCAAAGCCATACGCGCTGTAGCATCTGCCAATGGTAAAAATCCACTGTGGGTTGTCGTTCCTTGTCATCGTGTAATAGGAACCGACGGCTCACTCACAGGTTACGCCGGCGGTTTGTGGCGCAAGAAATGGCTGTTGGAACACGAGAGTTCAGCAAAACAGCAAAGTTTATTTTAACCGCAAGGTTTTTGGCAATGCTGAAAAAGAAATAGTTATATTTTTTACCGCAGATTCGCAGATTAATTTAAAAATCTGTGAATCTGCGGTCTAATTTTTCACAACTTAGTGAACTTTGCCAAAATCTTAGTGCACTTTGCGGTTATTTTTTTTGTAAATTCGTCTATCATTAATTATCCGCACATGAAAATTCTTAAGAAAATAATTCTTTGGTTTGTTATCCTATTCGCCACGATTATTGCCTTACTTTATATTTTTCAAGTTGATTATCTTATCAAGGCGGTGCGCACCATCTATCTCAAAGGTCACACCACGGCGTTTCTTCAAGATTATAAAGAATTTGACAACCGCACAATTCCAAAAAGTCATACACCACAACCTTGGGCAACCGCCAAAGATTTTAATAGTGTTAAGCCAACCGATGAACTCGAGAAATGGCACAAAAAATTGGGGACGGTTGCTTTCCTAATCATCAAAAATGATAGTGTTTGGAATGAAAGTTATTATGATGATTACGACAAAAACTCCAAATCAAATTCGTTTTCCATGGCAAAAAGTATTGTGTCTGCTTCATTGGGAAAAGCCATCATGCAAGGCAAAATCAAAAGTTTAGATCAAAAGGTTTCGGATTTCTTTCCAGAATTTAAAACAGGAAAATCAGCCAACATGACCGTTGGCGATCTGTCATCAATGTCGTCTGGATTGAATTGGGATGAATCGTATTACAGCCCATTTTCAATTACAACACGCGCCTATTTTGATGATGATTTAAATAGTGTAATCCTTGGACTAAAAGGCGTTTATGAACCAGGAAAAGCCTATAAGTACTTAAGCGGAAACACCCAACTGCTTGCGATGTGCATCGAAAAAGCCACTGGAAAAAGTTTAGCAGATTATGTTGCCGAGAATTTCTGGGAACCCATGGGCGCTGAAAACGAAGCACTTTGGCAAACCGATCACGAAGGCGGCATCGTCAAAGCGTATTGTTGTTTTGCATCCAACGCTAGAGATTTTGCGCGCTTTGGAAAACTTTACAAACAACACGGAAAATGGAATGGGCAACAACTGTTAGATAGCACATACATCGCTACATCGACAAACCCTAGATTTGAAGCGTCGCCGGAGTATGGCTACGGTTGGTGGTTGTGTAATTACAAAGCCAAAAAGATATTTTACATGCGCGGTCACTTAGGACAGAACGTCATTGTGATTCCACAAGACGATTTGATTATTGTTCGTTTGGGAAATCAGCACCAAGCGAGCACCAAAGGCAGTCCACATAGTGACGATTTTTTCGTTTATATTGACGAAACGTACAAAATGCTAGCACAAAGAAAATAGTACAAGCCAAGAATAATTGTTTAACTTAATTTATATACGCCATGATTGAAAAATTAAACCTCGAAAACATCTTGTTTATCGACATCGAAACGGTTCCAGAGCAAGAAAACTTCACTGCATTAGATTCTGAAATGCAAAACCTTTGGGAACTCAAAACCCAATTTCAAAGAAAAGAAGACTACACTCCAGAAGACTTTTACGAACGTGCCGGAATTTGGGCAGAGTTTGGAAAAATCATCTGTATTTCTGTCGGCTATTTCACTGTCAAAGGAGATATTCGGAATTTTAGAGTAACATCTTTTTTCGGTGAAGAACCCAAGATTTTGAAAGATTTTAGCAACCTGATGAACAATCATTTCGACAAAGCGCAACATCTTTTGTGCGGTCATAATGCCAAAGAATTCGACATTCCTTTTATTGCAAGAAGGATGATTATCAATCAAATTGCGATACCCAATAAACTCAATTTATTTGGAAAAAAACCATGGGAAGTGCCACATTTAGACACTTTAGAATTGTGGAAATTTGGCGATTACAAACATTTTACTTCTTTAAAGCTATTAACTAAAATATTGGGAATTCCATCTTCTAAAGGCGATATTGATGGGAGTCAAGTTGGACATGTTTATTACGTCGACAAAGACATCGATCGCATCATAACCTATTGCGAAAAAGATGTCATTGCCGTGGCGCAGGTTTTCCTTCGATTTCGAAGAGAAGATTTATTGATTGAAGATGAAATTTTGCATGTCTAAAATTTTTACCGCAAGGCTCGCTATGTTAAAACGCTAGGTGCGCAGAGGTTTATTGTAAATTTATTCATTGTGAACTTTGCGCTTCCTTTGCGTACTTTGCGGTAAAAAACTACATTTACGAAAAACTAAAGTATGGTATTAAGTAGATTTTGGTTGGTGATTTTCATTGCTTCCATCACGTTTGTGGTGTTTAGCTTGTTTTCTGGAAACAGTTATACGATTGATTATGTCTTAAACGGAAAGAAAGACGATCCGATTTTGATGTCGGAGAAATACCTCAATCAACTTCCGGTTTTTATTAAAGACAGTATCGAAAAAGCACCCGATATGACGATGGTGATTGATCGCGATGCCATTAGTCCAGATACAACTTACGTCTTCAAAAATAAAACCGTCAAAATCTACAGCGGCGTTCAGAAATCAGATGGATTATTGCCGACTTGTAAGAACACTTTAGTCGATTTGATCTTGCCGTTGATTGCGTATCTGGCTTTTTTCTGTGGATTGATGGAACTCTTAATAATTTCCGGTGCTTCTGGGAAATTGGCTAAAGTATTGAGTCCAGTTTTTGTAAAAGTGTTTCCGAGTATTCCGAAAAACCATCCGTCCATCTCTTATATGACGTTGAATTTTGCGGCTAATTTCCTTGGACTCGATTCTGCCGCGACACCATTTGGATTGAAAGCCATGGAAAGTTTGCAAGAACTCAATACTGAGAAAGAGAAGGCGAGTGATGCGCAAATTATGTTTATGTGTTTGCATGCGTCTGGACTAACATTAATTGCCACATCCATCATCGGTTACCGCGCTGCAGCCAACGCGACGAATCCTGCCGATGTGATGTTGCCTTGTATCATTACTTCTTTTATAGGAACAATTGCCGCGTTTTTGATTGTTGGTGTCAAACAGAAAATCAATTTCAAAAGCGCATCGTTGGTTCTTGGGCTAATGGGATTAATAGCCGCTATTGTTGGACTATTGATGTACGTAAACCATTTGGATTTGATAGGAAAAAACTATTTTACTTCTAATCTGTCCGCTTTAATATTAGTAGCGATTATTGCGTTTACTTTGATATTTTCTTTTATGAAAGAGAGGAAATTTGCGGAGGCAAAAACCACTGTTTTCGAAGCTTTTGTTTCTGGAGCCAACAATGGTATTAAAACT
>JBIKRP010000289.1:0-3544 GCA_044349145.1 Flavobacterium sp. | reverse complement strand
ATTATTCGTATATAATGCGCCCGTTCCTAATCCTTGAGGCATGGAACTGTTTTGCAAATAAGTCCATTGAGCAATCGCATTAAGTCCAACATTGCTTTCTAAAGCCGAAGTAATCCACCACCCAATTTCATGTTTTACAGCCAAATCAATCCACTCTTTTGTACCTCGAAATCCACCTATAAAACTAGGTTTTAAGATGATGAATTGAGGCTTGATTTTCATCAATAAATCTTCTTTTTCAGCCAATGAAAACACACCAATCAACTCTTCGTCCAGTGCAATCGGAATTGGACTGTTTTTACACAGTTCTGACATCCTGTCATGCTGATTTTTTGCTATAGGCTGCTCTATACTATGTAGTTTAAAACCAGCTAGTTGGTTTAATTTTATTAAAGCAATTTCTGAATCAAAAACGCCGTTAGCATCGACGCGAATTTCGATCTGTTCAGGAGTATAATTTTGTCGAATATACTGTAATAATTGTAGTTCTTTTTCAAAATCAATAGCTCCAATTTTGAGTTTGATGCAATGAAATCCCTCTTCCAATTTTTGGTCGATTTGTTCCTTCATAAATGCCTCATTCCCCATCCAAACCAAGCCATTTATTGGAATGCTTTTTTGGTTGTTTGTAAAGTCAGAAGGAAATAACAAAAATGAATTTTCGCTATTAACAGATCGGAAAGCCATCTCTACGCCAAATTGAATAGATGGAAATTCCATCAAGCTTTTCCACAAGATTTCTTCTCCCAAGGAAATGTTCTCACAAACCCATTTTAGTTTTTCTTCATAATCTGGACTATCATCACAACTCAAACCACGAAGCAATCCGCACTCACCTATTCCTTTCTTACCGTTATCTTCTAGAATAATAAACCAAGTCTCTTTTTCGGTCAATACACCACGAGAAGTTCCTGATGGATTTTTGAATTGAAGAAAGTATTGATGATAGGTTGCTTTCATTATAGCTCTAATTCAAAATTCGCATAATTTTCTTGAAATTATTGGACGGTAATCCATATTTCTTGAACATTTTGAAGTCATGTTCTACTTGTTGTCTCCAGCTTATTGTTGGAAAAACATTTTGATTTTTATACGTCCTGTGAATTTCTTTGGCTTCCGAAACACGATCTGTAAAAAGATATACATGCGCCAATTCCAATTTAAGGTTAATTTCGTTTGGATCAATCGCAATTCCTTTATTGTAGCTTTGTTCCGCTTTGACGAACTGCTTAGTAAGCAAGTAATAATCGCCTAATGTGAAATAATCCATTGCGACGGCCTTATTAGCATTGATAATTTCTGTTTGTGTAATATCGATTGCCAATTGACATTGACCTGCTTCAAAAGCTTTTGATGCCTTATCCCTAATCAGATTTACCAACTTAGCAGTTTCTCCGGTTTGAAGTATGCAGGCTTCCACTATGGCATCTGAGTCTTTCTTTAATTCAATGCCCAATAGTTTTTTGTATTCTTTGTAGGTATATTTATTTGTGGCGCTTTCGAGGTAACATGCCGAAAATTCTTCTTTCTTATTTAAAGCCTTGTAGATAGGAAGATTATTGATCACATTGAGGAGTTCTTTCTTATGCGCAACATTCCAGCCTCTACTTAGTTTTGCATCTACCCATGGCACGACTTCGAGGACGATTTTCTGATTGAGAATCCAATTTTTGCTTTCGAAACCAAACCACATGGCGTTGTTTTGAAAACAAGTCGTCCCCTCTATAGTGATTCGTCTGGCATCTTTGTTTACCGACGTATTTTGATATAAACAAGCTTTCTCTGCTATTCCATCTTTTTTGTACGCGAGTGCTTTTTCTTTCGAAGTAAAAATTGCGTACTTGCATTCATCATTCCCCGTAATTTTTGACAATAAAAAAATCGCGCCGGCGGAACCTTGACTGATTCCTGTTGGATCTGGAATTGCTTTGAGAATAGAAACGAGACTGCTTGACAATTGTTGATTCTCATCTAATAGTGTAATTCTGTATACAATTTCGGTTGTTCCTTCGGGCAATTCATCAAGTGGAATGATGATTCGATCGCGGGCGCTAACGACAACTTGTTTAGATGTGGCGCGCTCTTTATCCCAATAGCCGTCGATTTGAGCGAAGGTGAATGCAGTAATTAGCAAGAATATAAATGTGAGTTTGTTTTGCATATTTTTTTTTAGCTCGCAAAGACGCAGAGACGCAAAGTTTATTTAAATGTAATTGATTGTCAATACCCCTAGCCCCGATAGCAGCGTAAATCCTTTTGTGCCAGGTTTTGGCACAAAAGATTGGAGTGAATAGCGGGAATAGCTCCTAATGATTATAATTCGATGCTTTGACCGATTTCGAGCAACATCAGATCTTTTCCTTTGTTGAAAAATTGTTGAATGGCATCTTGATGGTTGATTTCGATGAAACCAAAGGTATCGTAATGACAGCCAAGAATCTTGTCACATTCGACAAAATCGGAAGCTAGAATCGCATCTTCGACATCCATCGTGAAGTTGTTTCCTATGGGAAGAATCGCTAAATCGAGTTTGGTTCTCATTGGAATCAGTTTCATATCCCAAGTAAGCGCCGTATCTCCAGCAATGTAGATGTTTTTGTGTTCCCCTTCGATGACAAATCCACCTGGATTTCCGCCATACGTGCCGTCGGCAAAAGAACTAGAATGAATGGCATTGACGTATTTTACGCGTCCAAAATCGAATTGCCACGAACCGCCGTGATTCATCATGTGTCCTTTGAAACCCTTTTCTAAATAATAGGTAATGATTTCCGCATTAGAAACGATAATTGTTTCTGGATTGTTGGCCACCAGCGCTTCCACATCAAGCGCGTGATCTTGGTGTGCGTGCGTAAGAAAAATATAATCTGGCTTGAGATTGACAAAATTGATATGACTTGCTTTTGGATTCGCTGTAATAAATGGATCGACTATAATAAATTTTCCACTTACTTCAATTCCGATACAAGCATGACCATAGAAAGTTATTTTCATAATAATTGGTGTTTATGAATTATTGACAATAATATCTGATAAAAAGAAAATGAGACATAAAGATAAAAGTACCGACAGTAGAAATGTACTGATGGCGAGTTTTTTCAACTCTGGATCGAGTTTTCTTGGATCTCTATTTTTGTATACGGTTATCAGATGGCTAATCATAGGAAAATAAGCCACTACAAATATATATTGGTCGAAATGGAAATCGTTGAGTACCGCGAAAACCAAGACCAAAACCATTGCGGTTACGACTAAAAAATAGTGGTAAATTTTAGCTTTTGCAGCTCCGATTTTTACCACGATTGTATTTTTACCCACTTTTCGATCAGAGATTTCGTCGCGCATGTTATTTAGGTTCAAAACGCCAACACTCAATAGTCCAATTGCAGATGCTGGTAGAAATAAAAGATAGCCATCATCGATTGACTTTGAAAACATAAAATAAATACCAATGGTGCTCACCAAACCAAAGAAAACAAAAACAAAGATATCTCCGTAACCACGATAACCGTAAGCGGTATTCCCAACGGTGTAACGAATAGCC
>JBIKRP010000288.1:0-3550 GCA_044349145.1 Flavobacterium sp. | reverse complement strand
ATTGCGAATTTGCTCATTATTCAATTGCGCTTTGAGTTGATTGAGTTGCCTTTTAGCAGATTCGTACGCAATTTTTGAACTTTTATATCCTAATTCTACGCGCTCAAAGTCGATTTCTGAAATCACTTGGTATTCTTTGATTCTCAAATTGCGTTTATAAATAGACTCGTCGAGGATTAACTTGTCTTTCGCCGATTGAACTTTGAGTTCCATTTCAGCAATCTTATCTTGTACATATCGATTGCTTTCCTTGCTTAATTGGTAAACTAGTTTTGAATTTTCTTCATTCAGCTTAGCCTTATCAGCATCCAATTCGAATAAGAGTTGCCCTTCATTAATTTGCTGACCAACAACAACTTTTGTTTTTTTTAAAATTCCATTTACTGTAGAAAAAACAGTATACTGACCCACCGATTTGACCACTCCAGAAGCATAAACGCTTTCTGTTATATCTCCACTCTTTACTTTAAATTCGTTGCTGCTTTTTCTTGAACAGGAAATTACAAAAATCACAAGCAATATTAATAAGATTCGCATTTCTTTCTGTTTGAGATTTTACATTTATTCCTCTCAAATTTACGAATAAAGCTAGAGAAAAACTATGTTTTTTTTTCAATGAGGTTAATGTATACTTAACATTTTATTGACAATAATATTATATTCGAAAAAAAATCTATATTTGACCTAAGAAATTATTGCAAATTACTTGAAATACCACATCAAAGCAAATATGCAAAATAATATACCACATTATTTTAACTATTAGTTTTACATTTAAGAATGATCAGAAAATACCCCAATGAAGTTTTCAAAGAAATTAACTTTGAGACTGCACTAAAGAAGCGATATGCGATTTCCAACAAAGGAAGAATAGCCAGCTTTATGGACAAAATTGAAGATGGAGACATCATAAAAGGAGGTCGATCAGACGGTTACGTTGCCTTTCGTTACAAAGAAAAAGACGGAGATGGAACGCGAAACAGATTGAAATTTGTTTACAAACTAGTCGCAGAGTACTTTATTCCAAAAACATCCGAAGACCAGCAGTTTGTTATCCATTTAGACTTTAGCAGAGACAATGACGATTTTAATAATCTACGTTGGGTGAACTATGCTGAAAGACTAGCGCATTACAAACGAAGTCCAAAAGTAATTAGAGCCAAGAAAGACCTTTTAGAGCACAACATCAAATCTGATGGTCGAAAATTGAGTGTAACAACGGTGATTCGCATCAAGAAAATGTTGCTAAACCCGAAAGGAAATACACGTAAGTATTTAATTGCAAAACAATTTGGCATTAGTCACACGCATCTTAATCGAATTATTTCCGGCGAAAATTGGGGACATATTGTTGTCAAATAGTTACTTGAGTTGCAGCTCCATTTTGAAGTCATCCATAAAAAAATCGTTGCCGATTGGTAATTTTTCTTCACCAACAATTGCAAATCCAAGATTCTTGTAAAAATCAATTGCTGGATTAAATTTGTTAACGTTTAGTGATATGTTAATCGATGAATTTTCTTTTGCTTTTTCAACGACCGCTTCTACCAATAACTTGCCCTGCCCTTTCCCTTGAGAACTGGGAAGCAGATATAATTTATGTAATCGCGTCACTTTTTGATTGAGATAATTATGCTCAAAAGCAGCAAATCCTATTGCCTCATCTTCGACTTTTAGAAGTAGAAAATCATTACCATTTTTCGTCATGTTTTCAAATAATGCGGTTTCTGAGTAAAACAAATCAAGCATATACTTAATTTGAGATGGAGTTATTATTTCACTATAAACGGCTGGCCAAGTTTGGTACGCGATCTTCTGAATAATCCCAATATCTTCTGTCGAAGCTTCACAAATGCTAATCATTAATTTGGTTTAACCGTGAATACTTTCCTTTTTTCCGTAGTTTGCAATGATGGAGGCTTCAAAGTCAAGCCATTCTCGCCAACGTTTTTCGACATCAATACCTTGTCCATATTTTCGAGCATAGGTAATAAAAGTAGTATAATGAGCCGCCTCACTTTCCATCAATTCACGATAAAATTTAGACAATTCTTCATCTTGAATATTCTCTGAGAGAACTTTAAATCGCTCACAACTCCTTGCTTCTATCATTGCTGAAAACAACATACGCTCGACAAAACCTGAAACCCGGCTTCCTGTATTGCTCTTTTTCATGTATTGCGCCAATTCTCCCACGTATTCGTCTTTTCGTTCACGCGCTAATTTCAAACCTCGTTTCTTGATGATGTCATGCACCATCTGAAAATGCTCCATTTCTTCCTTAGCCAATTCTAGCATATCTGTAACTAAATCAGGATATTCTGAATTAATCGTGATAATGGTAATGGCATTCGAAGCTGCTTTTTGTTCACACCAAGCATGATCAGAAAGGATTTCTTCGATGTTTTTCTCGACAATATTTACCCATCTTGGGTCGGTTGGTAACTGTAATCTGAAAGTTGACATTGTGTATTTTTTAAAATAATAATTTCACGAATTCTACCTGTATTTATGGTGCAAATCCGTGAAATTACTAATTGAAATTTATGTATTAAAAAACAAACATTGCGCGTTCTCCCATCATTTCATTGACTTCGTCGGCAACTTGTTCTATTATTTCTTCGTTGGTGTGGTTCATGAGTACACGATCAATTAATTCTACAATCGTTTCCATATCTTCTTCTACCAGACCACGAGTAGTTATTGCAGGTGTTCCAACACGG
The DNA here is from genome assembly GCA_044349145.1 of Flavobacterium sp. GTDB lineage: Bacteria > Bacteroidota > Bacteroidia > Flavobacteriales > Flavobacteriaceae > Flavobacterium. Next base: position 827 of record JBIKRP010000288.1, on the reverse strand, counting down.
ATACCTGAAGTAACAAAGGGTGATTTATCATCAAAAGGAACCATGTTTTTATTGACGGTTATCTCCGCTTTTACCAACGCATTTTCTGCTTCCTTACCAGTTATGCCTTTGTTTCTTAGGTCAATCAACATCATGTGATTGTCCGTTCCTCCTGAAATTAAGTCATAACCACGTTTCATAAATGCTGCCGCCATCGCTTTAGCATTTTTTTGAACCTGCATCGAGTAATGAAAGAATTCATCCGAAAGACATTCTCCAAAGGCTACTGCTTTTGCAGCGATAATATGCATCAATGGTCCACCTTGATTTCCAGGAAATACAGCCATATCCAAAAGATTTGACATCATTTTTATTTCTCCTTTTGGAGTGGTCAATCCCCATGGATTCTCGAAATCTTTACCCATCAAGATCATTCCGCCTCTTGGTCCACGTAACGTTTTATGTGTTGTCGTGGTCACAATATGACAATGCGGAATTGGATCGTTCATCAAACCTTTCGCAATTAATCCCGCTGGATGTGAAATATCCGCTAGCAATAAAGCACCTACGCTATCCGCAATTTGTCGGAATCTTGCAAAATCCATATCTCGGCAATAAGCCGAAGCTCCTGCAACAATCATCTTTGGCTGCTCGCGAGTCGCAATTTCTTGAATCTTATCGTAATCAAACTGACCTGTTTCTTTTTCAACGCCGTAAAATACTGGATTGTACAAACGACCTGAAAAGTTTACCGGAGAACCGTGCGTCAAATGTCCACCATGCGATAAATCAAATCCTAAAATCTTATCACCAGGCTTCAGGCAAGCAAAGTAAACCGCAGTATTGGC
>JBIKRP010000027.1:0-12094 GCA_044349145.1 Flavobacterium sp. | reverse complement strand
TACCATCAAATCTATGAAAGGCGACACGATTTTGAAACAAAGAAAGTTCGAGTTGTTGACCTATTTGCCAGATTTACTGATGCGTCAAGATAAAATGTCGATGGCGCATTCTATCGAGAATCGCGTTCCGTTTTTGGATAATGAAATGGTCAGTACCTCATTGAATATTTCCGGCGCTGATTTGGTCGGAACGCACAAAGGAAAAGACGAAGCCAAAGTAGTTTTGAAAGACATTTGTGCCGAAAAATTCGGAGAAAAATTTGCCTATCGCGATAAAATGGGATTTGGAATACCACTACGTGCCTTTATGTCATCCGCCACTTTTCAAGAGAAATGGAAAACACAAGTGGCACCTGGAATTCAAAAGCGTGGACTTTTTAAGACGGAAGCACTAACCCAATGGGTTGCTACTATTTCGAAAGCCACACCAGAGCAATTGGATGCGATTTGGTTGATGCTCGGATTCGAATTGTGGGCACAACAATACTTAGATTGATAGGAAAAGGGTTAATTGTTTAATCGTTTAGGAAAAGTTTAATCGTCGTTGAGCAGACATTACTTAATAAAAAAAATGCAAATATTGCATTCGATTCAACAAATAAACGGTTAACCAAATAAAAAATTAACCGATTTAAAAAGGGTTGAAAGTGATACTGAAATTAAGATTTAAATTCAAATGATAGCAATTCACAATAATAATAGTCCGGTTTTGTTTCATTTTAGATGGATTGACTACTGTCAAAAGAACAATATCCCATTTAAATTAGTCAATTGCTATGCTACGGATATTGTACATCAACTCAAAGACTGTACAGCGCTGATGTGGCATTATCATCAAGCGGAACCGTCAGACATTGTGATGGCAAAATCCTTACTCTTTTCGATGGTGCAAAGCGGCATGAAGGTGTTTCCTGATTTTAATACCGCCTGGCATTTTGATGATAAAGTGGGACAAAAATATTTATTGGAAGCGTTAGAAATTGACATCGTCAAAACATGGGTTTTCTATAGTGAGAAAGTTGCTTTGGAGTGGATTGCGCACACTACTTTTCCAAAAGTTTTTAAACTCAGAGGTGGCGCGGGTTCTCAAAATGTGCAATTGATTCACAGCGCCAGCGCGGCTAGAAAACTAACTAAGAAAGCATTTGGAAAAGGTTTTCCTGCCTACGATGGTTGGGAGAGTATCCAAGAAAGATATAGAAGATGGCGACTCGGAAAAACAGATGCATTTGATGTCGTAAAGGGATTCGTTCGGTTGGTGAAACCACCGCGTTACGCCAGCGTGATCGGAAACGAAATGAATTACTTATATTTTCAAGAATTTATTGCCAACAACGATTCTGATATTCGTATAGTTATCGTTGATGGGAAAGCATTTGGTATCAAGAGAATGAATCGCAAGGATGATTTCAGAGCGTCGGGAAGTGGTTTTATCATTTATGAGAAGGACGCCATCGACGAGCGGTTTGTAAAAGTTTCTTTTGAATATCAAAGAAAATTAAAGGCACAATGCATCGCTTACGATTATGTATTGGATGAAAACAATCAGCCGTTGCTGATCGAAATAAGCTACGGATTTGCCAATGCTGGCTATGATGATTGTCCTGGTTACTGGGATGAACAGTTGGTGTGGCACGAAGGAAAGTTTAATCCATACGGTTGGATGGTGGATCTAATTTTAAAAAACTAAGATGAAGATATTAATCATAGGTTCTAGAGGGTTTATCGGATTTCATGCAATGGAATACTTTAAGAAACAGAACTTTGCTGTTTTGGGTTGCGATGTTGTCACGGATTATGTCAGTACAGACTATTTTCAAATTGACGCCACCAATTCTGATTTTCATTCGTTATTTGAAAAACACCAATTTGATGCCTGTATCAATTGTTCAGGAGCGGCAAGTGTTGCTTTGTCTATAGAATTTCCACTAAAAGACTTTAATCTGAATACGCTAAACGTTTTTAAAATTTTAGAAGCGATTAGAACCTATCAGCCTTCTTGTAAATTCATCAATTTATCAAGTGCAGCGGTTTACGGAAATCCAACGCAATTGCCAATCAATGAAAATGTAACATTACAGCCATTGTCGCCCTACGGAATCCATAAATTACAAGCAGAGCAAATCGTCAAAGAGTTTTACGACTTTTATCAAATACAAACTTGCTCACTGCGTATTTTTTCAGCGTATGGAAATGGCTTAAGAAAACAACTTTTCTGGGATATGTATCAGAAGTTTTTGAATGCCGATTCAATAGCGCTATATGGAACAGGTAAGGAGAGTAGAGACTTCATCCATGTTGATGACATTGTCCGTGCTTTCCACTTAGTTCTTGATAACGGAAAATTTAATGGTGAGGCGACTAATATTGCCAATGGTGAAGAATTTACTATTGAATACGTTTCAGAAATATTTAGACGCAATTTCGAAGGACAAAAAACAATTACGTTCAACAATCAAGTGAAACAAGGCGATCCGCTCAATTGGAGAGCCGATATCTCGTTGTTGAAGTCTTTGGGATATCAGCAAACCGTGTCGCTTGAAGCAGGAATACAAAGCTATATACAGTGGGTAAATTCGCTCTAAAGTAAAATGGAGACCGTGAAAAAGAAAGATATTTGTTTTGTGATACATTCCCTTCAAGCCGGAGGGATGGAGCGCGTAATGTCTGAACTTCTCAATTACTTTGCTGCGAGTAATCGCTACCATGTTCATTTGGTATTGTACGGAATAAAACGCGATGTCTTTTATGACATCTCGAAAGACATTATTGTTTATCGTCCGTCATTTGAGTTTGACAATTCAAAACGGTTACTTTCCACAATTAAAACAAACTTTTTCCTGAGAAAAACAATACAGAAAATCAATCCAATTGCAGCGCTTTCTTTTGGTGAACGATGGAATAGTATGGTTTTATTAGCGCTTCTCGGGACAAAGGTTCCGATCTACGTTTCCGATCGTGCGCAGCCCAATAAAAGTTTAGGGAAATTGCATGATGCTTTGCGGAAATGGCTTTATCCAAAAGCGAAAGGAATTGTAGTGCAAACGGAAAAGGCTTTAGGCATATACAAAGGAATGTATGCTCATACTAATTTTAAGGTAATTGGAAATCCCATTCGGCAGATTCCTGCGCAAGATATTCCTCGAGAAAATTGCATCTTGATGGTGGGCCGTTATATCAAATCGAAGCAGCAAGATGTCTTAATTGAGATTTTTTCAAAGTTGAATGCCCCTGATTGGAAGCTGGTGTTAGTCGGTTATGATCACCTAAAGCAAAGTAATCAAGCAGCATGGGAGGCATTAGCCAAGAAGTTGAATGTGGCCGATCGCGTTGTTTTTGCTGGAAAACAAGCAGACGTTGAAAGGTATTACTTATCGAGTAAAATTTTTGCTTTTTCCTCCGCTTCAGAAGGATTTCCTAATGTTGTTGGAGAAGCCATGTCAGCGGAGTTGCCTGTTGTTTCATTTGATTGTATTGCCGGTCCAAGCGACTTAATTATTAATGAAACCAATGGATTCTTGATACCACTTGGCGATAACGAACTGTTCGTTGAAAAATTACAAGTCCTAATTGATGATTCTGGACTCAGAGAAGCGATGGCGATAAAGTCAAAACAACTGATTCAAAAGTTTGAATTGAACTATATTTGCAACGAATTTGAAAGTTTTTTGGTTTCAAATTAGGTAGGTAATCACCATGAGAGAAAATAGATTTAGACTGGGAATTATATTTAATTTCAATCCAAAATGGACGGGAGGTTTGATCTATGTTTTGAATTGCATCAAGATTTTAAACTTTTTAGAGGAAAAAGACAAGCCAACAGTCGTCATTATTTACCCTGAGCATTTGAAGAAATACCTGGATGAAGTGGAATATCCTTATCTCGAAGTTGTTGCTCATCAATTCCCGTCGATTTACAAAGGATATCTACAATCTTTTTTGAAAAACAAAAACGTTTTTGTGCACGATTTGGTCATCGATCAAAAATTAGATGCGGTGTTTCCAATGCATGATTATCCGGTCAAAAGTAAACTCGACGCCAAATTAGTTTCGTGGTATGCTGATTTACAGCACATGTATTATCCTCAGTTTTTTACCAAGAAAAAACGCTTGGAAAGAAATGCTCGAATCAAATTGATTTTGAAAAATTCTCGAGACTTAGTAGTTTCGAGTCAAGCGGTAAAAGACGATTTCTTGCAGTTTTTCAAAGTGCCGAAAAGTTTGAAAATTCACATTTATCATTTTGTTTCAATTATTGATCATTTGCCATTACTTTCTAAGGAAGAGATTTTGAAAAAATATAATCTTCCCGATAAGTATTTTATGATAAGTAATCAATTTCATAAACACAAAAATCATAAAGTAGTTTTTAATGCCTTAGCGCATTTAAAAAATAGTGAACAAATACCACATTTGGCCATAACAGGAAGATTTCCAGAGGAACCAAATTCGGAATATTTGAGGGAGTTGCACCAAATTATTGATGAAAATAGTTTTAAAAGCGCCATCACATTTTTAGGTTTGATTCCACGTGGCGATCAATTGTTGCTCATGAAATATGCAACCGCAATCATTCAACCTAGCTTGTTTGAGGGATGGAGCACCGTTATAGAAGACGCAAAATCACTACAAGTTCCCGTAATTGCCAGTAATTTGAAAGTCAATATCGAGCAGTTGGCTGAAAAAGGAACCTACTTCGAATCACACGATGCCGAAGCATTAGCAAGAATTTTAGAAAAATATCCATCACGAACTTTTGGAATGGATCTTTATGAATCTTATGACAGTAGAATGAAAAAAGCGGCTTACGAATTATTATCTGTTTTCAAATAATTAATACCAATGAACAAATCATCAAAAATATACGTAGCGGGCCATACAGGGATGGTTGGAAGTGCCATTTGGAGCGCATTGAAAAGTGCAGGTTACGACAATCTTGTTGGAAAAAACAGTAAAGAATTAGACCTAAGAAATCAAAATGCAGTACAAGAGTTTTTTGCTGCTGAAAAGCCAGACATCGTTATAGACGCTGCGGCAAGAGTCGGTGGTATCTTGGCGAATAATGATTATCCATTTACTTTCTTGATGGAGAATATGCAAATTCAGAACAATTTGATTGATACTGCACTAAAGCAGGATGTAGAGAAATTCATTTTCTTAGGAAGTTCTTGTATTTATCCCAAATTGGCGCCACAACCACTAAAGGAAGAATGTTTGTTGACGTCCTCACTCGAGCCCACCAATGAATGGTATGCCATTGCAAAAATCTCCGGAGTGAAAAGTTGCGAAGCGATTCGAAAACAATATGGGAAAGATTTTGTGAGTTTGATGCCGACGAATTTGTATGGTCCGAATGACAATTTCGATTTGCAAACCTCTCATGTTTTGCCTGCGATGATGCGTAAGTTTCATGAAGCCAAGGAAAATAATCATGCACCAGTGACACTCTGGGGTTCTGGAACGCCGATGCGCGAGTTTTTACATGTCACAGATTTAGCAGAAGCGGTTGTTTTTGCCATGGAACATCCGTTTGAGGAAAACTTATATAATATCGGGACCGGCGTTGATTTAACAATTAAATCGTTGGCTGAGTTAATACAAAAAACCGTGGGACACCAAGGCGAAATCATCTGGGATCCTTCAAAACCGGACGGTACGCCAAAAAAATTAATGGATGTTACCAAAATGAAAAATCAAGGTTGGAGCGCGAAAATTGCATTAGAAGATGGAATTGAAGCGACATACCAATGGTTTTTAGAACATGCAAACAACTACAAAGAAGTAAAAATTTAATTAGAAATATATTAAACTAGAAGCAATGAAAACGGCATTAATTACAGGAATAACAGGTCAAGATGGTGCATATTTAGCAGAGCTATTACTTGAAAAAGGATATATGGTTCATGGGATTAAAAGAAGATCGTCGATGTTTAATACGGCACGTATCGATCATTTATATCAAGATCCACATGCCAAGGAAATTAGATTGAAATTGCATTATGGTGATATGACCGATTCGATGAACTTAACGCGAATTATTCAAGAAGTGCAACCAGATGAAATCTATAATTTGGCGGCAATGTCGCACGTAAAAGTGAGTTTTGATACGCCAGAATATACTGCCAATGCCGATGGAATAGGTACTTTAAGACTTTTAGAAGCGGTGCGTCTTTTAGGGCTTCAAAACAAGACAAAGATTTACCAAGCGTCTACTTCGGAATTGTATGGCTTAGTACAAGCAGTTCCTCAATCAGAAACGACGCCGTTTTATCCACGCTCGCCTTATGCAGTTGCTAAAATTTATGCGTATTGGATTACCGTAAACTACAGGGAAGCCTATAATATGTTTGCTTGTAACGGAATTCTATTTAATCACGAATCGCCTTTGCGTGGAGAAACTTTCGTCACTCGAAAAATTACCCGTGCCGTTGCCAAAATTGCTTTGGGACTTCAAAATGATTTATTCATGGGTAACCTTGATGCTCAAAGAGATTGGGGCCATGCCAAAGATTATGTAGAGGCCATGTGGAGAATCTTGCAGCAAGACGTAGCGGAAGATTATGTGATTGCAACAGGCGTAACGACTCGTGTTCGTGATTTTATAAAAATGGCATTTCAAGAAGTCGGATTCAAAATTCGATTTGAGGGTGAAGGCGTCGATGAAAAAGGAATTTTAGAGTCTATCGATCAAGAAGTATATCAAAACGCTTTGGGGCATAACACCACAGACTTTAATATTCCGGTCATTGGTTCAGTTTTGGTCAAAGTGGATCCAGCCTATTTCAGACCCACTGAAGTAGATTTGTTGATTGGTGATCCAACCAAATCTAAAACAAAATTAGGATGGCAGCCAAAATACGACTTGAAAATGTTGGTGGAAGAAATGGTCGCGATGGACGTTTCTTTGTTTTTAAAGGACATTCATTTGGTAAAAGGTGGACATAAAATCTTGAAACAAGCGGAGTAGTTTTTTTAGGAGCTCATCCCGCTATGCGTTGCAATCTTTAGCGATACACCAACGGAGCAAACGGACGAAGTAAACACCGTCGCTAAAGGATTTTCACTTCTATCGGGGCTAGGAGTAAAAAGTAAATTTGATGTTTTCGTTTTCACAACAAAAATATAAAATACCTGAAGCCCACTGGGCTTCCTCCTCTTAATATCAAATTATCGGGGCTAGGAACCACACCGCCCTACGGGCACCCCTCCAAAGGAGGGGAAACACAGGCAACATAAAACAGCATTCATCCAAAAAAAAGGCATGGAAAAAATTAAAAATAGAAAGATTGTGGTCGTCAATCAAGCGACCAATTATCTCACTATTGGTTTTTGTAACGCCTTTTCAGAACGATTTGAAAAAGTAAGCCTGATTACCGGTAGCGTTCACATTCAAGGCGAAGAACTAAAGGATACCATTGAAATTACAAAAATTAACAAATGGGAAGAACGTCCGGCAAGCAAAAAATTCTTTTCTTATATTTTGGCTTGTGTAAGAATTTATTGGCTCTTGTTGACAAAGTATCGAGGATTTGAAGTTTTTTTTGTTTCGATTCCACCGATGGGTTATTTATTAAATTTAATCCTTCCACATCGTTTCAGCATGGTTATTTGGGATGTTTATCCGGATATTTTCAAAATAACAGGCATGAAAGAAGCGCATCCGCTGTACCGAATCTGGGCTGCGTTGAACCGAAAATCTTTCAAAAAAGCATTCAAACTTTTTACGATTAGCGATAAGATGGCTGACTTAGTAGGCGCTTACGTTTCTCGATCTAAAATTATCATTCAACCCATTTGGTCTATTTTTCAGCAGAACGAACGCGTTTCGAAAGACCAAAATAAGTTTATTAAGCAACACCAATTAGAAGGCAAATTCATCGTTCAATATTCTGGGAACATCGGACTGACGCATAAAGTTGAGGTTGTTGTACAGTTGGCGGAACTCTTGAAAGACAACGAAACCATTCTTTTTCAAATCATCGGTCGTGGGCCTCGGGTTCCATCACTTCAAAAAATGGTCGAAGAAAAGCAGCTTCCCAATTGCACATTTCTTCCTTTTCAAACCGACGAAATGTTTCCTTTTTCGTTATCTGCCACCGATTTGGGGATCGTGATTTTGGATGAATTGACATCAAAAGGCAGTGTTCCCAGTAAATCCTATAATTTGATGAGCTATGGAATTCCCTCTTTATATATTGCTGGAGAAGATTCAGAATTACATTCTTATGCTACAAAATATGGTTACGCGAAATGCTACACCGAAAGAGAATTGGAAAAAGCCAAAAACTTTATTGTCGACTTGAGCAATGATAAACAAAAATGGCAAGAGATGTCTGAGAATGCGCTTCAAACTTCTACGTTATTCCGTCGCGACAATGCGGATAAATTTGTGGATATGTACCTAAAAAACAACGGATGATTTCTCGTATAAAAGATAGTCTCATCAATAATTTAAAGAACAGTATCGGTTGGAAAACCAAGCGTAGAATTGTTGTTTTTTCAGTTGATGATTATGGAAATGTTCGTCTTCACTCCAAAGAGGTGAGAAGTAAATTGGATGAAGCGGGAATGAAAATCTATTCGCGTTTTGATCTTTTTGATACTTTAGAAACCAAACAAGATCTAGAACAATTGTTTGCTGTTTTAAATTCAGTAAAAGACAAAAATGGCCGAAGCGCAGTATTTACGCCTTTTGCACTTCCTTGTAATATTAATTTTGAAAAAATGGCTGCGGATGATTACTATAATTTCTACTACGAAAATCTGCCACAGACCTATAGTAAGTTAGCCAAAGAGCAACCAGAAGCATACGATGGCGCATGGGAATTGTGGCAAGAAGGAATAGCGAAGGGTTTCTTAAAGCCACAATTTCATGGAAGAGAACATTTGAATTTATTGGTTTTTAATGACAAATTAAAAAAGAGAGATCCACAATTACTTACTGCGCTGAAAAACAAATCCTACACGAGTATTTCAGACGACGATTATCCAACGATGTCAAGTACTGCTGCTTTTGATTTTTTTGATGTCAGCGACAATGAACATTTAAGACCAATTATCAAAGAAGGATTGCAATTGTTTGAAGAAGTTTATGGCTATCGAAGCAATTACTTCACGCCACCGGTTTATCAAATTCATCATTCTCTTTTTCAAACTTTAAAAGAAAATGGAATCACGTACATCGATTTAGGATTGGTCAGAAAAGAACATCAAGGACAAAATAACTATAAGACATCCTTCAATTATATAGGAAAAAAGGCGGACGAGAATCTTACAATTGTAGTGAGAAATATTGTTTTCGAACCTACGGAAGAACGCGGCGTGGATTGGGTTCATTTTACAATGAAACAAATTGAACGAGCTTTCCGATGGAACAAGCCCGCAATCATTAGCTCGCATCGCGTCAATTTCTGCGGCCATATTGATTCTGAAAACCGAGAAAAAGGCCTACGAACTTTGCAGCAATTGCTTCAGGAGATTGTCAAGAGATGGCCTGATGTTGAGTTTATGGCGGCAGATGAAATGGCTGATTGCCTCAAAAACCAAAGAAAATGATAAAGAGATTCCTCTATTTAGGTTACTACATCAAGCAAATGGATTGGGAGAAGTTTTGGCTTTTTCTGAATTACACAGCCGAGCAAACAAAGCGAAGTAAACTGAGTATTTTGTATGATGTTTTTACTTGTGTCTTTGTCTACAATATTTCTATTTTAGAATATTTTCAGTTCCGATTTTTTGAAAAGAATAAAGCCGAGCGGGAACTTTGGGCTGGTACCGGATATATGTTTGAATACCAACTCACAATGAATCCTAAGAATCAAAGAGACATCCTAGATGACAAGACTAAATTTTACAAAAGCTATGGTGATTATTTTGTTCATACGGTAGCCGATATTGCCGATTTGAAAAAATATCCTGAGCAAACACAAAAGCTGTTAAGTAATCCTTCTGGAAAACTGGTTTTCAAAGTGGCTGATGGCAAATGTGGTGTTGCCGTTGAAATTAGAAAAGCGGCTGATTTTTCACCAGAATCGATGATTGATTTTATGGAAAAAAACCAGTTCGATTTGGTCGAGGAATTTATCATTCAGCATCCAAAAATTTCGGAACTGTCGCCGTCTGCGGTCAACACCGTTCGGATTTTTACCCAATTGAATGCTAACAATGAAGTTGAAATCTTGGGTTGCCGCCAACGGATTTCGGTCAATTCTTCCGTCGATAATATGGCCGCAGGAAATCTTGCGGCACCGATAGATGAAATGACAGGAATTGTAAATGGTCCTGCGGTTTACAGCGATATTACAAAACCTGAAGAAGTGAATCATCCGATTACCAAGGTTCCCATTGTTGGATTTCAAGTTCCGTTTTGGGATGAAACTATGGCAATGGTAAAGCAAGCTGCATTGTTACATCCACAAAACAGGTCTATCGGATGGGATATTGTCATCACAGAAAAAGGTCCTGGATTTATCGAAGGCAATCATGATTGGTGCAAATTATTGTGGCAATTACCTGCAAAAGAAGGAATGAAATCAGTTTTAGACGCTTATAAAAAAAGCTATGTATCGTAATTTTTTTAAAGTACTCATCGATTTTACTGCTGCATTTGTAATTGTTTTAGTGGTATTGCTTCCAATGTTAGTCATTGCGATGCTGGTACTGCTAGAATCAAGTGGCCCTTTATTTTTTCGACAACAACGTGTCGGGAAAGATTTGAAGTTGTTCCGCGTATATAAGTTTAGAACGATGACTCACGAGAAAAGAACCGTGGGCGATAAGCCAATTATTGGAAAAGCAGATGGTGTGACCAAAGTGGGTTATTATTTACGACGTTATAAAATTGATGAATTGCCACAACTTTTGAATGTACTTTTGGGTGATATGAGTTTGGTTGGACCGCGACCTAGTGTTCCAGAACAATTAGCGAATATGTCTGAAGAAGAGCAACGCCGTTATTCCGTTCGACCAGGATTGACAGGTCTGGCACAAATCAATGGCAATATTCATTTAAGCTGGAAAGAACGCTTCGTATATGATTTAGAGTATGTAAATAAGGTCACTTTTTGGAATGACATAAAAATCATTTTCAAGACGATATTTATTGTTATTTTAGGAGAAAAAAAGTTCATTAACAAACCGATGTTGAATGAAAAATAATATTGTAGAGAATCCGAAAGTTATTTTGATAGGCAGTGTTAACAGCAGCAGAAAAACTCTGGAGAAATTAATAGAGCACCAATTGAATTTAGTTGCTGTTCTTGGGTTGCATCCAGATGCTGCTACAAATGTTTCGGGTTATTGTGATTTGAAAGAATTAAGCGAAAGCAACAATATTCCATTTCAATACTTTAGCAAAGTCAATGACCAAGAGATTATTGATTTTGTGCAATCGAAAAGTCCAGATTTGGTTTTTGTAGTGGGCTTGTCGCAAATGATTCGAGAGGAATTATTGGCTATTCCGCAATATGGACTCATTGGTTACCATCCCACGCGTTTGCCTGAAGGAAGAGGACGTGGCGCTATTGCTTGGATTATCTTAGGAAAAGTACAAGGAGCTGCTTCGTTTTTCAAAATGGATGAGGGAATGGACTCAGGATCAATTTGGTCGCAAGTGAACTACGAAGTCGGTGAAAATGATGACGCGACTTCTGTAGTGCAACAAATTTTGGGAGCGATTGACAAAGCGCTCGACGCCGTGTTGCCCGATCTTAAAAAAGGAATCTTTAGTACCACACCACAAGACGAATCAAAAGCAACGTATTTAGGCAAGCGAAATCCAGAAGACGGTCTGATCGATTGGAAGCAATCTGCAGCAAGTATTCATCAATTGATTCGCGCCACAACAACGCCGCTTCCGGGCGCTTATTCTTATATTGGGACTAAAAAGATGGTCATCTTACAGGCTTCGATTTCGGAAATCACTAATCATTTGGGAGTCGTAGGAAGAGTTGTTATTGCAGATAGTCATTTGGGTATCCATGTGCAAACGGGTGATGGTTTACTTAAAATTGAGAAAGTGGCAGGAATAGAAATCGATACTTTAAAAGTAGGAAACACACTCGGATTTCATTTCGAGAAAGAATATTTTAATTTG
>JBIKRP010000287.1:0-3584 GCA_044349145.1 Flavobacterium sp. | reverse complement strand
AACAATACGAGACAATAGAACTCCAAATGGTGGACAAACCAAAAGAGACGATATGGTGCTTACTTTTGCTAACGTGGGCCCTTTTTTAGTGACTAGTCCAAATACAGCTGTATCTTATATTGGAAATGTGTCACAAACAATTACATGGGATGCAGCCGGAACTACTGCAAACGGAATTAATTGTGCAAACGTTGATATACTTTTGTCGACAAATGGGGGACTTACTTTTCCTATAACTTTATTGGCAGGAACTCCTAATGATGGTACGCAAGTAGTTACTATTCCGAACATAGCCGGAACTACCAATCGTATTATGATTGCGGGCTCTAATCATATTTTTTACGATGTATCGAATACGAACTTTACCATTACAGCGGGAACTGCAGAGACTACCGCTCCGACACCGCCGACTCTCGTGGCTTCAAACACCACAACAAATTCAACACTATTAAGTTGGTCTGGAGCAACAGATAACATTGCAGTCACCAGTTATGTAATTTTTAGAAATGGCGTACAAATCGGCACTTCGACAACCTCTACTTATACCGCTACTGGCTTGAGTGCAGCGACTACTTTTTCTTTTACAGTGAAAGCAAGAGACGCCGATGGAAATCTTTCTATTGATAGCAATTCCGTTAGTGTTACAACACTTGGCATTGACACAACGCCGCCTTCTGCACCAGTGTTAAGCAATAGTTTAACTGCGATTACCTCCACTTTTCTTTCTTGGACAGGCGCTACGGACAATGTTGCAGTGGTGAGTTATGACGTATACCGAAATGGGGTGTTTTTGGTCAATACAGCTGCAACATCTTATTTGGTTAATGGATTAACTGCATCTACACCGTATACTTTTTTTGTCAGAGCAAAAGATGCCGCTGGAAATGTCTCTTCAAACAGTAATGTTGTAAATGTTACAACACTGGCACCTGATACTATTCCACCGACACCTCCAACATTAAGTGCGTCACTGACCACATCCACATCGACAGTTCTCACTTGGTCTGGAGCTACAGATCTTAATGGAGTTACGGCCTACGATGTTTATCGTAGTGCGACACTGATAGGAACTACCGCAGCTACAACATTTAACGTGACAGGATTAGTACCGCTTACTCCATATTCATTTTCAGTAAGAGCAAAAGATGAGGCTGGAAATATTTCTATTTCAAGTAATGTAGTTTCAATAACAACTACAGAATTTACGTATTGTACTTCACTAGGAAGTAGTGTTGCCGATGAATTAATTGGAAATGTAACATTGGGAACCATTAATAATACTTCAACGGGAGGTTCTGGATATACAGATTTTACGAACATATCTACAAGTTTGGCGGTAGGAACTACTCAGACTATTTCTATTACACCAACTTGGACAGGTACCGTTTACGCTGAAGGCTATGCGGTATTTATAGATTATAACAGAGATGGGGATTTTCTTGATAGTGGCGAAACAGTATTTACACAAGCAGCCACAACTGCGACGCCAATTAGTGGCACATTTACAATTCCATTAACTGCTACCATTGGAACAACTAGAATGCGGGTTTCGCTAAAATACAACGGAATACCTACTGCATGCGAAACTTTTCAATTTGGACAAGTTGAAGACTATTCGATTACTTTCCTACCAGCATCAACAACGCTCAATCTAAAACTTTATATTGAAGGGTACTATGACACAGTAACCAACGAAATGCAACCAGTAAAAGCAAATCAGGGAATCGGATCAAGTATGACAGATGTAGATGATATTACTGTCGAACTGCGCAATGCGACAACTTTTGCTTTAGTCGCCACTACAAGCGCTATACTAAAAACAAATGGTACCGCAAATTGTACATTCAATTCGAGTTACATTGGCTCCTATTTTATAGCAGTTAAGCATAGGAGTGCAATTCAAACCTGGAGTAATGCCGCGATTTCGCTTACAACTGGCACAAATTCGTTCGATTTTTCAAATGCTGTGACAAAAGCCTTTGGAAATAATATGACTGAATTAGAACCTGGAGTTTTTGCTTTTTATAATGGAGATATTAATCAAGATGAGGTAATTGATAATTCTGATACGGATAACTTGTTTACAGATATTGAAAATTCAAATTTTGGTTACATAAATACCGATTTGAATGGTGATGGTAGTACAGACAATTCTGATACTGATGATATATTTATCAATCTTGTGAATAATGTTTTTTCGACACATCCATAAGAAAATCAAAATCTTAGTATTCGAGAATTACGCTTTGGAATCGTGCTCATTAAAAGTTATTTGGCAATGTTTCAGCCAAACAGTTCTCTTTGCAAATTTATAAATGTTCATTTTACGATAAATAAAGCTGATGGCTCGCTTCAAGGAAAACGACTTACCAAAGTCAAAAATAACGGCGACTTCCTTACAAAAAGCAGCGCTAATTTTTAAATATTCAGGCCATCATAAATGGAAATTTTATGTTGGTTTAGTATTTCTTCTCTTAACGGGAGGAACTGCATTAGCGTTTCCAAAACTAATGGGAATGCTTGTCGATTGTGTGAAGAACAAAGACCATGTTTTAGCCAATAACATCGCTATTGGATTGGTCTTAATTCTATTCTTACAATCCTTTTTTTCTTTTTTTAGATTATCTTTATTTGTCAATTTTACGGAAAATACTTTGGCAAATTTGCGTTTAGCGCTCTACAGTAATTTGGTAAAACTACCGATGTCTTTCTTTTCTCAAAAAAGAGTCGGTGAATTAAACAGTCGAATTAGTTCTGACATCACACAAATTCAAGATACATTAACGTCGACCATAGCTGAATTTTTGAGACAATTTATTTTGATAATCGGCGGCGTAATTCTTTTAGCAAATGAAAGTTTCAAACTGACATTACTCATGCTTTCAGTTGTACCACTCGTTGCGATTGCAGCCGTGGTATTTGGTAGATTTATACGTAAGTACTCCAAAAAAGTACAAGACCAAGTTGCCGAAAGTCAAGTCATTGTCGAAGAAACCATGCAAGGCATTAGTATTGTCAAAGCTTTTGCTAACGAATGGTACGAAATTGCGCGCTACGATGGTAAAATTCGCGATATTGTCCAATTAGCCATCAAAGGCGGAAAATATCGAGGCTACTTTGCTTCATTCATTATCTTTTGCTTATTTGGATCTATTGTCATGGTAGTTTGGTATGGTGTGCAATTAAGTATAAGTGGGGAAATGAGCGTCGGTCAATTGATATCTTTTGTCTTGTACTCTACCTTTGTGGGTGCCTCTTTTGGTGGCATTGCAGAATTGTATGCGCAAATTCAAAAGGCGATTGGTGCAACGGAGCGCGTTTTTGAATTATTGGATGAAAGTCCAGAACAAATAAATAGTAAAGAGTCAATCCATCAACAAAAAATCAACGGTGACGTAAATTTTATAAACGTAACGTTTAGTTACCCATCACGAAAAGAAATCAAAGTCCTGAAAGGCGTCAATTTTACTGCAAAATTTGGACAAAAAATCGCGATTGTCGGACCAAGTGGTGTGGGAAAATCAACGATAGCGTCACTCCTACTCCGTTTCTACGATATTGAAGGCGGCGCCATCGAAATTGAC
>JBIKRP010000286.1:0-3593 GCA_044349145.1 Flavobacterium sp. | reverse complement strand
ATCAAATTATCGGGTGGACAACGTCAACGAATTGCTATTGCGCGTGCATTACTTAAAAACCCAAGAATCCTGATTTTGGACGAAGCAACATCTTCATTAGACAGCGAAAGTGAAAAACTAGTGCAAGAAGCTTTAGAAATTTTAATGGAAGGAAGAACAAGCATCATTATTGCACATCGTTTATCTACTATCAGAAGCGCAGATCAAATATTGGTACTTGATCATGGTATTATTACCGAACAAGGCACACATCAAGAGTTGTTGGCGCTAGAAAACGGACTCTATAAAAACTTAAGTAATTTGCAGTTCAGTAATTCTTAGTTTACTTCGTTTTTCTGCGATCTCGTTCTGTTTTGAGTAAATTCAATTCGCGACTCGTTTGTCCAGCAACTGAAGTGTTTTCCTCAGCACGGCGAATTAAATACGGCATCACATCTCGAACGGGTCCAAAGGGCAAATACTTCGCGACATTATACCCATGACTCGCCAAATTATAACTAATGTTATCACTCATGCCATATAATTGACCGTACCATATCCGTTTATCGTTTTTGGCAATGTTGTTCGCTTGCTGCATTTCCAGTAGTTTATAAGAACTTTCTTCATTGTGCGTTCCAGCGAAAATGGCCATATGGTCAATGTGTTTCATCATATAATCAACCGCTGTATTGTAGTTGTCATCTGTGGCTTGCTTTGAAGCACAAATTGGCGTTGGATAACCTTTTTCTTCCGCACGCGCATTTTCCTTTTCCATATAAGCGCCGCGCACCAGTTTCATTCCGATATAAAAACCATCCAACTTTGCTCTTTCGTGCAATTTTTTCAAATAGTCCATGCGATCCCAACGATACAGTTGTAAAGTGTTGAAAACAATTACTTTTTCTTTATTGAATTTTCTCATCATCTCTTCTACCAAATCATCCGCGGCATCTTGCATCCAACTTTCTTCAGCATCAATAAGCAATGCGACGTCTTTTTGATGGGCAGTTGTGCAAATCAATTCAAAACGATCCTTTACTTTTTTCCATTCTATTTCTTCTGCTGGAGAAAGCGCTGCCTTCGCTCCTACTTTTTCATATAAATCTAGTCTTCCCAAACCTGTCGGCTTAAATACTGCGAATGGAATCGCTTGGCGTTCTTTCGCAAATTCGACAGTTTTAAATGTCATTTCTAAGGCTGCGTCAAATTGCACTTCCTCTTCTTTACCTTCTACAGAGTAATCTAGAACAGACGAAACTCCTTTGGTAAACATTTTATCCACCACCGACAAACAATCTACTTCATTAACACCGCCGCAAAAGTGATCAAAAACAGTCGCCCGAATCAAACCATCTACCGGAAGATGCGCTTTCAGAGCAAAATTAGTAACTGCCGTTCCAATGCGAACCAACGGCTCATTGGCAATCATCTTAAATAAAAAATAAGCTCTATCTAATTCAGTATCGCTCTTTAAAGCAAATGCAACTTCTGTGTCGTTGAAGATTTTTTCCATAATATCGATTTGTCGAACAAATATAACGAGAGTTTCTGCAAAAAATAACTAAAACAAGACTGTTTTCTTACGAAAATCGCATGTAAAAACGTAATTAATTGGTTAACCACAAATTACGATATGATTTGGTCTTATCATAAACCGTTGCTTGCTTTTCAATGTTAAAGTAACGACTTTCCCGAGGATCATTGCCTACTCCAGCAATATAGGCCCAATTGCCCCAATTACTGCATTCATCATAATCTACTAATTGCTGTTCAAAATAAGCCGCGCCGTAACGCCAGTCTAATTTTAAGTCGTTGCAAAAATAACTCGCAACATTTTGTCGACCACGATTACTCATAAATCCAGTTAATTTCAATTCAAGCATATTGGCATTGATGAAATCCTCTTTGGTAGTTCCATTAATCCATTGATGAAGTAGTTGATTACTAACGGATTTTGGAACTTTTTTTTCTGCAGTAATTCCGAAAGGTTGAAACATTTTCGATTGGTGTTTTTTAAACATAAACCTAAAGAAATCTCTCCATAATAACTCAAAAACTAGCCAATAAGTTGATTCGTTCGCTCCAAATTTTGCTTCGTATTCCTTCAATTCATGGTATATAAATCGCGGTGATACACAACCCAAAGCTAACCAAGCTGAAAACTTAGAGGAATAGTTCGCACCAATCAAACCGTTTCTAGTTTCCTTGTAATTGGAAATACTCTTTGTTTCAAAAAAATAATGATTCAATCTATTGATTGCTGCTGTTTCGCCACCTGTAAAAGGTAGTGCAACCCGAGCGTCCATTTTCATACATTCTAATCCCAATTCTTCTAATGTCGGGCAGATTGCCGCTGGAATTTCAGGTGAAATAATCTTTCCTGGTTTCGCAAAAATATTTCTAATAACAGCATCCTTTTCCGTTTTCTTTCTGAAATTGGTAAACACATCCGGAATATCCTTAATCGAAAAAGGCAAATCCTCTGCATGATACAAAGTGCTTGTGCTAAAAGACTCAAATTCGCATCTCAACTTGAACAACGCAGCAACTACCTTTTTCTCAGACTGCTTTTCTTCCTGCGCCACTTCACGTTTTGCATACACTTTGGACACTTTAAATTGTTCTACAACTTTTGCAATTTCAACTTCTGGTTTTCCTCTGAGAATAAGTAATCCAGAACCTAGGTCACGTAAGTTTTTTTCCAAATCCTGCAATGACTCAAATAAAAACTGGGCTCTATAGCTCCCTGTCTTCTTAAATCCAAAAGAAGTAATTTCGAAATGAGCATCATCAAAACAATAAACGGGAATGACTTCATCACTTTGCGAAATAGCTTTGACCAGCGTTTCGTTGTCTTCAAGTCTTAAATCGGTTTTAAACCAAACAATGGAACGTTTCATAATTCATCAATATTTTCTAAATAATAATTAGCTTGCTTCAACAATGCCGCTTTGGCATCCGGTTTCATTTTTCTCCAAACATTATACATCATGCCTATTCTTGGATTCTTACTTAGTTTTTCTTCATTTCTATCGTAGAAATTCCAATACAAACTATTAAACGGACAGGATTTGTCCCCTGTTTTTATTGCCTTTTTATAAAAACAACTCCCGCAATAATGACTCATTTTATCAATGTAGGCAGCTGAACTTACATATGGTTTTGTTCCAACAATACCTCCATCGGCGAATTGACTCATGCCTCGCGTATTTGTAATTTCAACCCATTCAATGGCATCGATATAAATACCGAGATACCACGCATCAACTTCGTCAGGATGAACACCTGCCAACAAAGCAAAATTGCCTGTAATCATCAACCGTTGGATATGATGTGCATAAGCGTAATGCAACGATTGATTAATCGCATCTTTGAGACAGTTCATTTTCGTTTTTCCAGTCCAAAACCATTCGGGTAATTTTTCATTATTTTCAAAGAAATTCATTGAAGCATATTCAGGCATTCTCAGCCAATAAATTCCTCGCATGTATTCGCGCCAGCCAATGATTTGACGGACAAAACCTTCCAATTGATTGTATTCGATTTCATTCGGTCTTTTACGCCATTCTTTAATCGCACTCTCGATTACTTCTTGTGGTGAAATCATTTTTACG
>JBIKRP010000285.1:0-3596 GCA_044349145.1 Flavobacterium sp. | reverse complement strand
AATTCGGACAAAGTGGGGAGTGGAATTTTGAAGGCAGTTTAGAATGGTATTTATTACAATTCGGCTATCACGAAGGCATCAAAAAAGAAATTACAGATTTGAATGCCTTGTATAAAAACAATCCAGCGTTGCACGAAAAGCAATTCAGTCCAGAAGGTTTCGAATGGATTAATTATTCGGACCATCAAAATGCCGTAATGTCTTATATTCGAAAAGGCAATAACCCGAAAGAGGATTTGGTCGTGGTGTGCAATTTTACGCCAGTCGTGCGTGAGCAATATCGCATAGGTCTGCCGAAAAAAGGAAAACTGACGCAAGTATTTAACTCTGATGAAACACAATACGGTGGAAGCGGCGTTACCAATTCAAGATCAGTAAAAATCGAAACAGAATCGTGGAACGGTCGTGAATTTTCAATGGCAGTAACTTTGCCACCTTTAAGCGTGGTAGTTTTTAAAATGGGGTAATTTGAACAATTTGAAATGAATCAAAATTGTTGAAACCTAAATTCCGAAATCTGCATAACAGTCGTACTTGTTGTGTGGCTTATTCAATGTTACCACACGCCATGCTATGTCTTCAAAAGCTGTTTCTAATTCTGGTTTCTCAATCATTAGTCGATTTACTACTCAGCGGTTAGGCTTCATTTTTATGATATGTGGGAGACACTTTTTGAGCGAGTCAATGACGAAAACGTTTGCGTGAAAAATACCAAAATTCACTTCAAAATATTTCCAATTTTTGTAAGTTTGAAATCTTTGCGACTCGCCCAATCAGTTACATTAAACCTAATAAGAAATCATGATTACAAATACCGAATTAGAATACAAAGGCGATTTATATCCATCCAATATTGTTGAGTTTAAGAAAGATGTTGACAGTGTTTATTTCTACACCGACAATAGCGTAATTCTAAAAATTACTGTTCTCAGAGACAGTTTAATTCGTTTCAGATACACCACTAAAGGGTATTTTAGTAAAGATTTTTCCTATGCCATCGATAAAACGCAGTCGCACGGCTACAATTTTTTGGAAGTAATAGAAGAAAAGACCTGTTATAAAATTAAGACGAGTAAAGTCGTTTGCTCTATTGATAAAATAGATTTACGTGTTGCGATTCACGATCTCGAAGGCACTTGTATTTTAGAAGATGAATTGGGTTTTCATTGGGAAGAGAGTTATCATTATGGTGGAAATATCGTCAAAATGAGCAAAGCTTCGAAAGAAGGAGAGTGCTTTTACGGCATGGGGGATAAAGCCTCACACGCCAATCTTAAAGGGAAACGGGTAGAAAATTGGGCAACCGATCAATACGCTTTTAGTAAAGACCAAGAACCATTATATAAAGTAGTTCCTTTCTATATTGGGCTGCACCACAAACATGCTTATGGCGTCTTCTTCGACAATACGTTCAAGACGACTTTCGATTTTTGTCACGAAAAAAGAAACGTAACCAGTTTTTGGGCTGACGGTGGCGAAATGAATTACTATTTTATCTACGGTCCACAGATGCAAGACGTGGTAACCACATATACGCATCTTACCGGAAAACCAGAAATGCCGCCACTTTGGGCTTTAGGATATCACCAATGCAAATGGAGTTACTATCCGGAGAGTAAAGTAAAAGAGGTAACTTCTAAATTCCGTGAATTGAAAATTCCTTGCGATGCAATTTACCTCGACATCGATTATATGGAAGGTTTCCGTTGTTTTACTTGGAACAAAGAATATTTCCCAGACCCGAAACGAATGGTGGCAGAATTGGCGGATGATGGATTCAAAACCGTGGTTATCATCGATCCTGGAATTAAAATCGATAAAGAATACTGGGTTTATAAAGAAGCTTTAGAAAAAGACTATTTCTGCAAAAGAGCCGATGGTCCGTATATGAAAGGAAAAGTTTGGCCAGGCGAATGTAACTTCCCTGATTATACCAATCCAGAAGTGCGCGAATGGTGGGCAGGATTGTTTAAAGAACTGATCTCTGACTTTGGTGTAAAAGGCGTTTGGAACGATATGAACGAACCTGCCGTGATGGAAGTTCCTGGAAAAACTTTTCCGATGGATGTTCGTCACGATTACGACGGAAATCCATGCAGCCACAGAAAAGCACATAATATTTACGGAACACAAATGGCACGAGCTACCTACGAAGGCGTGAAGCAATTTGCGTATCCAAAACGTCCGTTTATTATTACACGTTCGGCGTATTCCGGTGCACAACGTTACTCGTCATCATGGACCGGCGACAACGTAGCAAGTTGGGAACATTTGTGGATTGCGAATATTCAAATGCAGCGAATGTCGATTTCTGGAATGGGATTTACGGGATCTGATATTGGTGGATTTGCCGAGCAACCATCTGGAGAATTATACGCACGTTGGATTCAATTGGGTGTATTCCATCCTTTTTGTAGAACCCATTCTTCCGGCGATCACGGTGATCAAGAACCTTGGTCGTTTGATATTGATGTCATCAACATTACGCGAAAATTTGTCGAATTGCGCTATCAATTGTTGCCTTATTTGTATACCATGTTTTGGGAATACATCAACGATGGTGTGCCGATGTTGAAACCACTTTTCTACTTTGATCAAGAGGATGCGCAAACCCATTATCGTACCGACGAATTTATCTTTGGAAATCAAATTTTGGTGTGTCCAATTTTAGAGCCGAATGCACAAGGTCGACGCATGTATTTGCCAGTCGGAAATTGGTACAACTTCTGGACAGACGAATTAATTTCTGGTCGCAAAGAACTTTGGGTGAAAACCGATTATGATCAAATTCCGATTTTTGTCAAAGAGGGTGCGATTATTCCGAAATATCCAGTGCAACAGTTTGTTGGTGAATTAGAATTTGATGAAATTTCCTTAGATGTTTATTTCAAAATTGGTAAAGAAAAGAGCGTTCTTTATGAAGATGCTCAGGACGGTTACGATTATAACAAAGGCAGATTCAGTTTGGCAACATTTACCTTGAGAGGAAAGGAAACCGATTTGATTATTCAACAACATAAAGAAGGAAAATTCGAAACCAATTATTCTAAAATTAAAATCAATTTGCACGGATTACCATTTAAAGTAAAGAAAATTGAAATTGATAACGAACTGGTTTCTTTTGAAAAGGTTCATTTTGATGGGAAGCATACGCTTATTATTGATAAAGAATTTTCAGAATTGCACATCATTGGTTTGTAAACTTTTAATATAATAGTGTAAGATTTTATATTAAAATCTCTAGTATCTTTGTTGCTGAAATAAATTAAAAATGAAAAAAATAGTTGCTTTTGTTGGTGTAATATCGATTTTCTTCTCTTGTGCAACCAATCCATTTACAGGGAAGAAAGTGCTAAACTTTGTTCCAAACAGTCAACTCTTTCCGATGGCTTTTCAGCAATACGGTGCTTTTTTAAAAGAAAACAAAGTTATTGCAGGAACATCGGATGCCAAAACGGTAGAATCCGTTGGTATTAAAATCAAAAATGCTGCGGAGCGTTGGTTGAAAGCAAATGGTCAAGGTGAATATTTGGATGGATATCAATGGGAGTACAAATTAGTGGAAAGCAAAGATGTTAATGCTTGGTGTATGCCAG